>CAZYHH010000092.1:0-10319 GCA_964647295.1 uncultured Pseudomonadales bacterium | reverse complement strand
CCAGTCGCACCTACGCCAGCCGCTTCAGTCGGCGTTGCAATACCAAAGAAAATGCTTCCCAAGACTGCGACGATTAATAACAGGGGGGGTACTATTGCCTTGGATAGACTAACCAGGTCCTCGAAATCAAACTTGTCTTGAGATGCCGCAGGTGCTTGTTCAGGTCGAACTAAACCAAAAAAAAGGATATATGATATGTAGAGCCCCGCGAGTATCAGCCCTGGAAAAACCGCGCCCAAAAAAAGATCTCCCACACTCATGGCCATACGGTCTGCCATCAGCACCAACATGATGCTAGGAGGTATTAGTATTCCTAAGGTGCCGACCGCACAGACAGTTCCAGAGGCAAAGGAGCGGTCATACCCTTCTTTGAGCATCACCGGAAGTCCCAGTAGTGCGAGCAAAACCACAGAAGCACCAATAATTCCGGTGCTAGCGGCTAACAACAGTCCAATGAGAGAAACAGCGATGGCAAGTCCGCCATTAACGTTGCCAAACAGTTTGGAAAAGCTTTTCATTAAGTTGTTGGCGATACCTGAACGGTCAAGCAACAGTCCCATGAGTATGAACATGGGTAACGCGACCATGACCCAATTTTCCATCACGTTCCAAATTCTGTCGACGCTGAGAGAGGTATAGCTCCAATTCATACCTGTCGGTATCGAAAAGTCTACTTCTAGAATCACAGATATGGCGCTGAAAATGACCGCTAGCCCACCTAGAATCCAGGCGATGGGAAAGCCGGAAAATACCAAAAGGATAAATGAGAGGAACATCCCGATCGCTAATAACTCGTTAGCTGGCATGGTCTTGTTCAAAAAATAAATACGACCAGATTCTGGAAATGCGAGAGATTACGGACAATAAGAGCAAGCAAAATCCCAGTAATAATGATGACTTTATTAACCACCTTAGCGGAAGCCCTCCGGGTGAGGGGGAGATCTCAGATAAGTCATACGAGGAGCTGATAAACGGTATGGAGTAAATAATAATCATCGCTAAAAACGGTAATAAGAAAAGCAAATTGCCATAGAGCTCTACCCAGGCTTTAAGCTGAGAGCTAAATCGCTCATGAAATACATCCACACGAATATGCTTATCAGAAACGTACGTGTAACTGAGGCCGAATAAAAAGCCGATCGAATACAGATGCCATTGGAGCTCTTCGAGCTCGATTCTTCCTAGGCTAAATCCATAACGTAGAACTACATTTAGAAAAATGATTATCATGAGAACTAGCCACACCCAGGAAAGCTTTTCGCCTAGCTTTAAGAGGTAATGGTCAATAAGTTCACTGAATTTGGTGTGGGGCAAGTAACTACTATCCATCAAAAATCTCGGGGCAGATAGGCGCGAGACTTCCATCTGGAATACTCTGTCATGAAGTCTAACTGCGATTGATAAATTTCAGCGAAATCTGAATCATTTGCTGCTTCGTGCTGTAAAACCTGCTTGGTGACTCGCTGTAACTCTTTAAGTATTGAGTGAGGCAAAAGTATGGGCGAGGTGCCGTTCTCTTCGAAACGTTTAATCACAGCACCTTGCTTGGCTTCGGAATTGGATAAATTTCGAATTACCCCTGCGGTACATCCTAATTCGAGTAAAGCTTGATCGGATTGGTTTAACGATTCCCATTTTTCCACGTTGATAACCAGGTGAGATGCGGTAAAAGGCTGATGCCATCCCGGGTAGTAGTTGAACTTGGCGATCCGATCAAACCCTAGCTTTTGATCAACGATTGGTAGCGCAAATTCGGTTGCATCGATCGCGCCCTTTTCCAGAGCCTGAAAAATATCTGGGCCGGGTAACATGGTAACGCTGGCCCCTAGCTGCTCAATCACTTTCCCGCCCAGGCCCGCGAAGCGTATTTTGAGGCCTTTCAGATCTGCTAGTGACTCGATTGGTTTTCGAAACCAGCCAGCAGTTTCGGGACCTGTCATTCCGCAGTAGATCGGATGAATCTGGTGCGATTTATATAGCTTTTCCGTGAGTACTCTGCCGCCTGCCTCATACCACCAAGCACTATACTCCCAAGGCTCCATGCCGAAAGGGACCGCTCCAATTAATGGTGCGGCAGGTATCTTCCCCTGGTCATAGCCCAGCCAGGTGTACCCTGCTTCAATTTTTTGATCGCGCACCGCATCGGTGATTGAGAAGGGAGGGACTATTTCATTGGGTTCGAAAATATCCAGAATGATTTCGCCGTTACTAGCTTGTTTGATCATGTCGGCTACGAACACGGGATTGTCTCCAAGCACGGGCCAGGTGGTTTGAAAGACGACGGGCACCCTCCACCGAATTCGTACATGATCTTGAGCATTTTGTGGCGATGAGGAGCTTGAATTACCAGGATGGATAGGCCTCACTGTTAGGCTCAAGATGAAGCCTGTGATAAGAGCGATGGTGACCGCGGTAAACGCAGCTTTGTTTGATATGTGTTTTTGCATCATGGCAATAGAGAGTTCGATCTGCACCATTTGAAAGTTTCAGAAGTGTGAAATGCATGGGTCGATGATGCAACCAAGAATCGGAAAAAATGGGGTTATTTTCGTTATTCATTTTGTGTTAGATGCAGTTGCGGTTAAACTGCGGCGCTTGTTTTTCTAATAATAATAATCCGAAGATTTAGGGGGATTAAATGTTAATAGGTGTTCCGAAAGAAACCTGGCCAGGAGAGCTTCGGACTGCTCTCGTGCCACAAAATGCTAAAAAGTTTGTCCAGCTTGGATTTTCGATCGTCCTTGAGTCTGGTTCGGGCGTAGCATCAGGCTTCACCGATGCGATGTACGAAGAAGTGGGTGTGAAGATCAGTCAAGATAAAGCTGAAGTTCTGGCGGGAGATCTAATTATACGGGTTCGCAAACCAAGCATTTCCGAACTGCAGCTGGTTAAAAAAGAGGCGGTGAACATAAGTTTCTTAGACCCGTTTAATGAAAAAGAATTGGTACAAGATATAGCGACTAGGGGTATACAAGGCATTTCCATGGAAATGATTCCTAGATCGACTCGGGCACAGAAAATGGATGCCTTGTCTTCCCAGGCAAATCTTGCAGGTTATGTCACGGTGATACAGGCTGCTTTTCATTCTCCGAAGATCTTTCCAATGATGATGACTCCGGCGGGAACGATCGCGCCAGGTAGGGTGTTTATTATCGGTGCTGGAGTCGCGGGGCTTCAGGCGATAGCAACAGCAAAGCGATTGGGCGCAAGGGTCGAGGCTTTCGATACTCGAACGGTTGTGGCGGAGCAGGTGCAATCGTTAGGAGCTAAGTTTTTAGATATTGATTTGGGTGAGGTGGGTCAGACTGATCAAGGTTATGCGAAGGAACTCACAGCAGAACAGGTAGAGCGACAAAGAGAAGGACAAAAGCAGGTCATCAGTCAATCTGATGTTTTGATTACAACTGCTCAAGTTTTCGGTCGACCAGCGCCCCAAATTGTTGGCCTGGATATGGTCGAGGCGATGAAACCAGGGAGCGTGGTTGTAGACATGGCCGTTGAATCTGGCGGCAATGTTGAAGGGTCGGTTCTTGACCAGGTAGTGGATGTTGGTGGCGTCAAAATTATAGGACAGGGCAATCTGCCCAGTGAAGTTGCGAGAAATGCCAGTGAGATGTACTCGAATAATCTTTTTAATTTGGTTTCCGAGTTTTGGGATGAAGAACAAAAGACGCTTCTACTAGATCCTGATGACGAAATTATTCAAAGTTGTTTGATTACTCGAGAAGGTGAAGTGATAAACGAAACGATCAAAAATTTGTATAACGGAGGCTAGAAATGGAAGCTGTACTACTTGGTCTGGTGTTAATGTTATCAATCTTTCTAGGGTTCGAGTTGATATCGAAAGTCCCGGCGACGCTGCACACCCCCCTCATGTCTGGGGCAAATGCAATATCTGGTATTACGATCGTAGGAGCGCTGATTTCTGCGGGCGCTGAATTAAATGAATATGCAACCTTATTAGGTGCTCTAGCGGTTATGTTTGCCGCTGTTAACGTGGTTGGCGGGTATTTGGTCACCAATAGAATGTTGAGTATGTTCAAGAAAAAAGAAGATGATCAGCCAGGAGTGCGCAAATGAGTATAGAGCTGATTAATATTTGGTACTTACTTTCTGCGGCGTTGTTTGTCTTTGGATTAAAGCAATTGGGATCGCCGGCAACTGCAGTAAGAGGGAATATGCTTTCTTCTCTTGGTATGTTGATCGCGGTAGCGGCGACGCTTTTTAATGCAGAGATAGACTCTTATTGGTGGATTGTTATTGCGGCAGTAATGGGTGGTCTGGTTGGCGCTGTGGTCGCAGAGAAGATCGCTATGACTTCTATGCCAGAAATGGTTGCCCTGTTTAATGGTTCTGGTGGTATCGCGAGCCTTTTGGTGGGGTGGGCTGCCTTATACTCGGGAGACACATCAACATTCACCGATATCACTATCTTGGTTTCCGTTGTCATAGGTGGTATCACCTTTAGTGGTAGCATTCTCGCGTGGGGTAAATTATCTGAGGTGATGAATTCCGCGGCAATCGTTTTTGGTGCTCAACGGTTCGTGAACGCCTTGATTCTGGTTGCCCTAGTAGGTTGTGGCGTGATGTTTTGCCAAGACCCGTCGGTTGATTCGCCCTACTTATACGGGGTGATCGTGTTGTCGCTAGTGTTTGGGGTCATGGTGGTTTTGCCTATTGGCGGGGCGGATATGCCTGTCGTTATTTCGCTTTTGAATAGTTACTCGGGACTCGCAGCCTGTGCGGCTGGTTTTGCGATCAATAACAACATTCTTATTGTGGCAGGATCCATGGTCGGCGCAGCAGGGATTATTCTGACCAACATTATGTGTAAGGCGATGAACCGATCGCTAGGTAATGTTTTGTTTTCGGGTTTCGGCGCAGTCAAGCAGGCTTCTAAAGTCGAGGGGGAGGTTAAGCCGATTAACACTGAAGATGCGTTTCTCATATTAGAGGCGGCTCAGTCGGTTAGCTTTGTTCCGGGGTACGGGATGGCGGTCGCCCAGGCGCAACACGTGGTAAGAGAATTGGGAGAAATGCTGGAAGCTAATGGGGCGGAGGTCACCTATGCTATTCACCCGGTTGCAGGTCGTATGCCGGGACATATGAACGTTTTACTCGCCGAAGCAAATGTTCCTTATGACCAACTGGTCGAGATGGAGGACATTAATCCTCGTATTGATAATGTTGACGTCGCTGTCGTGATTGGAGCAAATGATGTGGTTAATCCCGCCGCTAGGAATGATGAGAACAGCCCGATTTATGGGATGCCTATCATAAACGTTGACCAGGCTAGGACCGTATTCGTACTCAAGAGATCTATGGCGTCAGGTTTTTCTGGGGTTGATAATCCATTATTTTTTGGTGAAAACACGCGTATGTTGTTTGGAGACGCAAAAGATTCGATATCTTCGGTCGTAGCCGAGTTTAAGACGTAGACCAGTATATTATGGTGTTATGAAGAGGGAGGCCTTCGATTGAAGATTTCTGATATCGATGTATTAGAGCACCGAAAATCCGAGGCGGCAGCGGATGATCATTTCATGGCCCGCTGGTCGCCCAGAGCGATGTCTGGTGAGCCCATATCAAAGGAGCAAATGGTTGTTCTTGTTGAGGCCGCACGCTGGGCTCCATCCTGTTTTAACTTGCAGCCTTGGCGCTTTGTATATTCGTTGAGACAGGATCAATACTGGGACACATTTCTTGGGTTGTTGATGGATATGAACCGTGTTTGGGCCGAGCGGGCTGGAGCTTTAGCGGTCATTTTGTCCGACGATCAATTTAAGGATTCGGCTGAATCTTCGCCTACCTCGGGGTTTGATACAGGTAGTGCTTGGATGAGTATGGCACTGCAAGCCCAATCAATGGGCCTAGTATCACATGCGATGTGGGGCTTTCATCATCAAAAAGCGAGGGAAACGATACATGCTGAGCAGCATATGACCGCTCGTGCTCTAGTAGCAATTGGGTATCCGGGTGATTCCGAGACACTTCCAGAAAATTATCGTGAAAGGGAAGTCCCCAGTTCACGATTGCCCATTGATACGTTAATGTTCAATGGTATCTTGTAAGCTCGACATTTGCTGTTGCTAGAGAAAATTGGGTAAGTCGATGGAACTTTACGATGTTATGCGGACAGCGTTTGCTGCTAGAGAATTTTTCGATGAAGAAATTTCCAACAATCAGATATCGGCGATTTTAGAAAATGCAAGGTTCGCGCCCAGTGGAGGTAATAGACAGGGCTGGAAAGTTGTCGTCGTGCGTAATAAAGAAACGCGGCTCGCGCTGAAACCATTAATCGAACCAGTTTTTCGACGTTACTTGGCTCAGGTTGGAATAGGCGAGTCACCCTGGAACTCTGTTCATCAGACCGTGCTTACGCAGGAACAGATTGATCGGCAAGAATTACCTGAAGGATTTGTCGATAACTTGGTTGGAGCGCCTGTGTTGTTGTTAGTCTTTTTGGATTTATCAGTTGTTGCTTCGTTTGATAGTACAGCTGAGCGGGTCGGCGTGATATCGGGAGGCTCCATCTATCCATTTGTTTGGAATATTTTGTTGAGTGCGCGAAACGAGGGTTTGGGAGGGACACTGACAACTTTTGTGGGTGGTAACGAAGTCGAATTGAGACAATTACTGAATGTTCCTGATCACTATGCTTTTTCGGCAATGATTCCTCTAGGTAAACCAGTCAAGCAGCTTACTAGACTGACCAGAAAACCTGTTGAATCCTTTGCCGTTTTAGAGACTTTTGATGGTTTACCGTTAAATGAAAACAGCTAGCTCGTCTGACTGGGATATCAAATGGCTTAAAGCGTCTGATCTCGCCAAGAAGCGGAAGGAGTTTCATATTGAAACAAGCAGGTGAATATTTTATTGAAGCGCCGCGGGCACGCGTTTGGGAAGCATTGAATGATCCCGATACACTAGGGTCTTGTATTTTGGGTTGCGAAAATGTTAACCGAATCGATGATACTCACTTTGAAATTGCGCTAAAGGCCAAGGTCGGACCAGTTAATGCTAAAATGCAAGTGCAGGTAGTATTAATCGACCTCAACCCTCCAAACAGTTATACAATTCAAGGCGGCGCAAAAGGCGGCGCTGCGGGTTTTGCGAAGGGTTCTGCAGAAGTTGAATTGCGTGTAGAGGGAAGCGGTACAAGACTCAGTTATTTGGTGAACGCAAATGTAGGCGGAAAATTGGCGCAGGTTGGCAGTCGACTGATTGATGGGGCTGCACGTAAGATAGCTGATGATTTTTTTGGCAAGTTCACCGCTAAGATCTCAAGTAACTGATCATGACAAGCAATTTCGGCAAATACACTTTCTGCTGATGAGGGATATTACTTTTTGATCTAACTCCTAACTTTAGTTGTTCATATCAGTTGTTGTTTTGTCAATCATCCGTTATTTTCAGAACAGGTAAGCAAAGGTGGGGGTTTCTTGTGGAAGTGACTTTGAAGGTCAACGGTGTACTGCACTCATCGAAAATCAGTCCAAATTTGTTGTTGGTTGATTTTCTGCGGGTCAACCTGGGTCTTACGGGGACTCATGTTGGATGTGACACATCTCAGTGCGGCGCATGCACTGTTCATATCGACGGCAGAGCCGTCAAATCGTGTTCCGTATTAGTAGCCCAAATTGATGGATCCGAAGTAAAGACAATCGAGGGAATCGGGACGCCCGAGAAGCTCCATCCCATGCAGGAAGCGTTTAGAGAGTGTCATGCGCTACAGTGCGGATTTTGTACTCCAGGAATGATCATGCAAGCAATTGATCTGGTTGAAAATAATGAGGGTCTGAATAATCAAAGTATTCGAGAGGGGCTTGAGGGCAATATTTGTCGTTGCACGGGCTATCACAATATAGTTAAAGCGATCAAAAAGGTCGCTGATGCGGGTTAGGGGGGGCTTATGAGTGAATCCGAACAAGGAGTGAACGAGCATGGAATTGGTGCATCGGTTCGAAGACGAGAAGACTTAAGATTCATCACGGGCAACGGAACGTACACCGACGATATCCATCAACCTGGCCAGGTGTTTGCACTTTTTTGTCGCAGCCCATTTGCGAGAGCCCGATTAAAATCTCTAGATTTTGCCGATGCAACTGAAGTCCCTGGGGTGCTTGCGTGCTATTCGGGTAAAGACATGGTGGATGATGAGATCGGCGACTTACCGTGCGGTTGGATGGTACATAGTAAGGACGGTTCAGAAATGCTTTCTTCACCACATCCGCCGCTAGCTGTTGATGCTGTTAATTACGTGGGGGAGCCTTTCGCAATTGTTATAGCAGAGAGTTTGAGTGCTGCGCGGCAAGGGGTTGAATCGGTTGCGGTAGACTTTGAAGAACTAAATCCGGTAGTGGATTTGGAAACTGCTGCGCAATCAGAGCAGCTTTATGAAAGTATTCCTAACAACACCGCTTACGAATGGGCTCTTGGTGATGAGGAGGCCACGCGTACGGCTTTCGCTAAAGCGAGTCATGTGACAACGCTGGAGTTGTCGAATAATCGATTGATACCCAATGCAATTGAACCTAGAGCGTGTTTAGGAATGTTTGATTCTTCCACTGGCGATTACACGTTGTATACCACGAGTCAAAACCCGCACCTTGAACGATTGGTTTTGAGCGCTTTTGTTAATGTCGCGCCAGAGCATAAGTTAAGGATAATCGCACCCGATGTTGGAGGAGGGTTTGGATCAAAAATTTTTATCTATCCAGAAGAGACATCGGTTATATGGTCTGCTGGGAAGGTGGGCAGGCCTATCAAGTGGGTAGCTGAGAGAGGAGAGAGTTTTCTGGCAGATGCCCACGGGCGTGACCACCTAACAAAAGTAGAATTGGCGGTGGACGAAGCAGGACGCTTCACGGGCCTGCGAGTGAATACTACTGCCAATTTAGGGGCTTATCTTTCAACCTTTGGGTCTTCGGTTCCGACTTATTTGTATGGGACGCTGCTTGCTGGACAATATAAAACACCTAATATTTATGTTGAGGTAAACGGTCTTTATACCAATACCGCACCGGTGGATGCCTACCGAGGGGCGGGTAGGCCAGAGGCGACATATGTTGTGGAAAGGATTGTTGAGCAGGCAGCCAGAGAGCTGGGTAAAGATCCTGCTGATCTGAGGCGCATGAATATGATCCAGCCAGAGGACTTTCCTTACGACACACCCGTAGCACTGACTTATGACACCGGGAACTATGAGGCAAGTCTGGACAAAGCATTAGAGCTTATAGATTACGCTGATTTCGAGACGCGCCGAAATGAGTCGGCTGCAAATGGTAAACGAAGGGGTATTGGCTTCGCCTGTTATATTGAGGCTTGCGGCTTGGCCCCATCTAAATTGGCCATCGAATTGGGAGCCGGTGTTGGGTTGTATGAGAGCGGGGAGATACGATTTAACGCTACTGGGTCAGTGAGTGTGTTCACGGGTTCCCATTCACATGGCCAAGGGCACGAAACCACGTTTAGTCAGATTGTCTCCGAAAAACTAGGTATACCCTATGATCAGGTCGAAGTAATCCACGGCGATACTGGAAGGATGGAATTTGGCTTAGGAACCTATGGTTCAAGGTCATTGGCCGTAGGTGGGTCGGCATTGTATGCGGCTGCCGATAAGATAATAGAAAAAGGAAAGAAGATCGCAGCCCATATGATGAAAGCAGAAACCGATTCAGTGAGCTTTGAAGGCGGCCAATTTCTGCTCGATGACAGTAACCAGTCGGTCTCGATTCAAGAGGTGGCTTTTGCTTCCTATGTTCCCGCTGATTACCCGGAAGACCTGGAACCGGGGCTTTCGGAGAAAGCATTTTATGATCCGAAGAATTTCACGTATCCGGCTGGAACGCATATCGCTGAGGTAGAAATTGATATCGAAGTCGGAACCGTGGAGCTTGTAGACTTTGTCGCAGTTGATGATTTTGGTCACATTATTAATCCTATGGTGGTTCACGGGCAGGTTCATGGAGGTGTGGCTCAAGGGGTCGGACAGGCGTTGCTTGAGAATTGTGTATATGACGAGTTTGGCCAGCTCCTGAGCGGATCATTCATGGACTACTGTATGCCCAGGGCTGACGATTTACCCGACTTCAGGGTAGATACGACAGTAACTCCCTGCACGCACAATCCTCTAGGCGTAAAAGGTTGTGGAGAAGCCGGAGCGATCGGTTCGCCGGCGGCGGTGATGAATGCAATAACACATGCGCTGGGAGTAAAAGATATCTCCATGCCGGCGACGCCAGAAAAAGTGTGGCAATTGGCTAGAGGAGAATAGTATGGATGACTTTAACTACCACCGACCTGAAAAAATGGAAGAA
>CAZYHH010000091.1:0-10325 GCA_964647295.1 uncultured Pseudomonadales bacterium | reverse complement strand
GCGTAATGACCACGTTCACTGCCTTCTGTTAGGATTATCGCGTACATCACTAACGCGGACATCGACATGAAAAAAGAAGAATTCTACCGTGAGGCGCGCACCGACCTCACCGGACCGTTGGATGGCGTTCGGGTACTAGAAGCGACCACCACCTGGGCGGGCCCCATGTGCTGTGCAGTCCTCGCCGATCTGGGCGCCGATGTCATCAAGGTAGAGATTCCTACCGGTGATGTTGGACGAGCAATTTCCCCGATGTTGCCTGGCACCGAGGTAAGCTTCATGCATGCGACGGTGAATCGAAATAAGCGCTCTCTTTCATTAGACGTTCGTTCAGACGAAGGGCGAGACATTTTCCTTAAACTGGCTGAGCAAAGCGACATCGTCGTTGAGAACTTCAAGGTAGGCACCATGTCGGGTTATGGTCTGGGCTATGAGAACATCCGCGAAATAAAATCGGACATTATCTACGTTTCTATCACGGGCTGGGGCCAATACGGACCCAATCATGAACAAGCCGGCTACGACCCACTCGCTCAGGCTTCGTCAGGCTTTATGACAATCAATGGTTCTCCTGAAGGGCCTCCAACCAAAGCCGGCACTTTTCTGGCCGACGATCTAAGCGGCCTGCACGGGGCGATCGGTGCGATGGCAGCGTTACGCCACAGAGATCAAACCGGCGAAGGACAGCACGTTGACATCGCCCTCCAGGATGTAATGCTATTCCAAAGCGATGGCCTGCCCACACTAGGCGCGCTAGGTATTGAGCCGTCACGCATGGGCAACGAGTTTGGCTTTGCGGCTCCAGCCAATGTCTACGAATGCAAAGATGGTGCTGTTTACCTCGGCGTACTCCTGGATGCACACTGGAAAATCCTAGCGCCCATTATTGGCGAACCAGATCTCGCCGAACATCCGACATTCGCCCTTCGCGATGAACGAGCCGCGAATCGAGACATCTGTAATGCGATGGTCAGCGAGTGGGCAAAAAAGCTTCCGCGTGAAGAAGCACTAACTATCCTTACAGAAGCGGGCCTGCCAGCCGCGCCTGTGAATACTTTCCCAGAGGCCGCGAAAGACCCCCACGTGCATGCAAGAGACATGCTCCAGCCCATCGATTTTGGCAACGGCGTGACGGTACCGATTACTGGACCGGCCGCAAAGTTTTCCCGAACCCCTACGAAGGTTCGCACTGCGGCGCCTGACCTGGGTGAGCACAACGAAGAAATTCTAAGCGGGATAGGGGTCGAATCGAATGAACTTCCTAAGAAAATGTAGGAACATAGGGTCGCTTATATTTGATGCTCAACCCTAAAAATATCTCTTCTATTTGGAAATTCTATCCCGTGATGCCTTCAATAATTTAGGGATCTGAACTCGTGAAAACCTGAACGACTAAGCTAATAAAGAGTCGATCAGGGTAAAAATAGGGGACCAACAATTGGAGATATAATTGGTCATTTGATCAAACCCCTGCAAATAATAGATCAGTGCGCAGCTATAAATCATGACATTTGCCGCTGGCAAAAATAAGAACGCGAAGAGGAAACTTGTTTCCTGCAGATCAGTTTGATCTCGGTGTGTTTCGATATAGGTGGAAGTCATGTGATAAGCCATGATCGAACCAAAGGCAATATCAATAAACCAATCAAGACCGTAACCCGAAAGTCCTGAAACGAGAATCGGAGCGATTAGCAAAGTGGGAAAGAAGTAAGGAGCGATATAGATCAACCAATTCTCTCCCTCAATCTCACAGACACCGCCTGAATTCCAAGTTGCACGCAGCCCCACCACTCGCTTAAACGTAAGCCAGGCAAAAAGCGCATGCGTTAACTCATGTTCAAAAGTCGAAAATAACGATCCCGCAAACCGGCGTCTAAAGATCATTAGCCATAGAAGCACATAGCCAATAAATCCAATCAGAATGGTAAATTCAGCGCTAAGTAACATGCCAATAACATCTGAACCGAAGAATTCCATTATCGCAAAAGGCAAGATGATGATCGAGCTAAAAGCAAGAGGCCACTTAACTGTCATCAAACAAATGTCGATCAATTTCGAGAGCAAACAAAAGCTCCTTGTATTTTTTTTCTAGTTCTTACTGATTTTGGTGGGCTACATCGAAGATCTATTAGGCTCCTTTATAATACTTAATCAAAGACAATGGCATTTGTCTATTAATTGGCCGCAGCTGTACTTCTTTGGAGATAACAATCCAGCACACCAGGGCATCGGAGACGTACTTTAGGCTCAAGATCAGGGTTGGCCTGCTCGCAATTCGTACCCCAATGTGCAATATTGGGTTTGAACACGCTTTGTCAGATAGGGAGGTCTAGCATGAAGCCCACTTTCGGTAGTCCCCAAGAAATAGACGCGCGCCTTGCTGAGGCTGAATCAGCAGAACTTATCAAGTTAACCCCCATTTCAAAGAACCTAGGGATGGAGGTCGAGGGCGTCGACCTAAAACAAAAACTGTCGACCGAACAAGTCACGGCAGTCTATGACGCCCTGATCCGACACAAGTTGTTAGTCTTCAAAAAGATCGGTCTAAATCATGAACAGCAAGTCAGGTTCACCTACGAGCTGAGCAATGCTTCTCCTAACATCGGCGCGCCCACTATCGGCCACACGGTATTTGGTCATGTCGACAAGTATCCCGAGATTTTTTCTGTCTACCAGGGCGAGACTTCTAAACCTAGAAACATGGAACGTTATGAAGCCAACGCGGCAACGCATCCCTGGACAGGCTACCACTGTGATATCACCGCCTGCGTGAATCCCCCGAGCATTGGGATGCTCCGTGGCGAGATCATCCCCCAAGGCGCCGGAGATACAAATTTCGGGAATTTAGCGGCCGCATACGAAACGCTCGACGACAACACAAAAGAACAACTAGCGACTCTGCAGGCCGAGCACGAATATAAATACGGTAAAACTAAAGGCACGGAGGCCGGCGACTCCATCGCAACCAGAAGAATGATAAGTCACCACCCCCTGGTCACCGTTCACCCCGATACTGGCGAGAAAATACTCTTCAACTCACCAGCCTTCTTGAAGTTTGTCGTAGGAATGACTGACGAGGATAGCACCGCCCTACTTCATAAAATCTGGGAACATTCCGTAGAATACACAGTTCGACATGTTTGGGATCAGGGCGACCTGGTCGTCTGGGACGAACGCTCGACGACCCATCGAGCTCCAACGGATATTTACTCATCTGGCACCGAACGCCAGCTATACAGAACGACGCTGGTGGGCCAACAGTTGCAAGGGCTCAACGGCCTCGTATCCCAGATCGTCGAGGGCGAACCAATGCTCTCTTGTGAAGAAGAGCTTACCTCTGAAATGCATATCGGACGGACCGGTACATCACGCACGGGCAATAGCTTTGGAGGGACCTTCCCCGAACCTAACTAACCTTAGGACTAACTCGACATACAAAAACCAGCAGAGCGAAGACTTATGGCAGAGCAAACCAATTCAGAAGTCAAAAGATTGTCTCGAGGGACGCCGATGGGCGTGGTGGCGGCGGCAAGGCATCCAAGTCTTGATGACCGAAAGACGGTGGCCGATGGAATCCGGGCGCAAGATGCCGATTTACAAGCAGGCAGCCTAGCGCCCGCAGTCTACAAAACCACGACAGTATGTGGGATCGAACTAAAACTCGAACCCTTGTCACCCTCATTAGGCACTGTGGTGCACGGGATCGACCTGGATAAGGATCTTGATCAAATTGAGATGGTTCGGTTCTTGCGAGAATTGTGGCTCGAGCGTCGCGCCATCATGTTTCGTGATCAACAACACCTAACGCGTGATGGTCTAATTCGCTTTGCCGAGCATTTTGGAGAACTTGGAGCTCATCACGGAGAACGCGACCATATTCCTAGCGCACCCCAAACACCCGAAGGTTATCCGGACGTATTACCTATCCAATCCGGCGAAAAACATCCTGGGGCCGCCTCTGAGTGGCACAGCGATGCGACCTGGTCATCGCGCCCGCCCATGGGGTCTATTTTAATATGTCGTGAAGCTCCCCCAATCGGCGGCGACACCAGTTTCTGCGATGGATACAGCCTCTGGGAAGGGCTGCACCCTGAAACCAAGGATCGGGTTAAAGATCTTACAGCCGTGCACGTCGGACAGCCACATCATGCAATGGATGGGGAACTACCAATGACGGTTCATCCCGTCGCACGGACCCATCCTGAAACCCGCAGGACAGTGCTTTTTGTCAACCGAGTGTTTACCCGTAAATTCGCCGATGAGCACGGCCTGGATGAACCTGAGACTCAAGCTCTATTACAGGAACTATTTAGAAACATCGGCCGCCCTGAGGTTACCTGTCGCTTTCGCTGGGGACCCGGATCAATCGCGATGTGGGACAATAGGGCCGTGCAGCACTGTGCTAGTGCTGACTTCTGGCCTCACCGGCGTTTGATGGAGCGCGTCACGATACTAGATTCCGATCAGGATCGTCGCACCCCTTATTTCGCGGGCTAATCGACAGATCAAAAATAGTCTAATCAATCTACTGGATTAACTTGAAAACCCAGGCGAGGGAAATGCACTGCCACCTCTCCTGCTCGCTCATCGACTCGCTTGACCGCCAGCTCATCTGCCGATGAAACAACTAATTCCCCGCGAGTGGGCTGGAAACCATAATCGATGGGCATGACTTCAACTGTCTCTCCTAATGAAGGCTCTTCGCCCGACATGTTCGTCATATTTGGCTCGCCGGAGACAACACTATCATACGCGATCTTTACCGCATCTTCTCCCGTGAGCATTGCTGAACTTCCCTGACCAAAGGCTTCCATCTTTCCCATCCAATCGGTAATTGCGGGGAAATTCTCTAGATCTGACTGGAGAACTTCATTCTTATACACAAACCAACAGCAGTGATAAGTTGAAAAATCAACGATGTTGGGCTTATCGCCGCCGATGAAGCTAGCTTTAGATAGCTGGCGATCTAGCCTGCTCATGTGCATCGACCAATGAGACTGAGCGATACTCAAATCCATGCTCAGTTCAGTCGACCCTTTACTTAAAGCGGCTCTATCAGCCATGAACGCAGCGGCGGTCTCTTGGTCATTGAAAAGCTCACTGCCGGCGACCACTTTGGGTTGAAACGCAACCGCAACGCTGACCTTAAATAGAAACGTATCCGTCCAATAAGCTGCAGCAGCTAACATAGCCTCTTGAGAATCCGAATAAATAGAATTCTCTGGAAAAAGACGATCGATCACCTTGCATATAATAGAAGTATCACAGTAGATATCGGCTCCTATCTGGAGAACAGGGGTTTTACGGTAGCCACCGGTCAATGCCATCAAATCAGGTTTAGGCATGATCACGGGTATTTCTACCATACGATAACTTTGTTTTTTGTAGCCCAAAAGACATCTCACCTTTTCGGAGAACGGGGATGCGGCATATTGATGAAGTATTAGATCAGTCATGTAGTGCACGATAGTGAAAACAGTATTCTACCAAGCAATGCACCGCCTAGCTCATCTATCCGCGGACGTAGCTCGTCGGGCGCGCATACGGACCGATCGAAGTCAGCGCGTTGTCGGAAGACTCCTCGGTTACGGAACTTGCATCAGACATCAGAGCGTCCCACTTAATTCTCTTTTAGGTTTTTCGTCTGGACTCTTGATAAGTGCTCATAATCGGGACCCTCGTCGCGCCAGCCATTAAATCGATTCTCTCCCATTAGCTGCGCGAATCTCGGGTCATTTGCATATCGTTCAAACACCTCAGGATGCCGCCGGTCACCCCGCAACTCCTGAGTGGTCATAAATTCACGACAAAAGTAGGCGGCTAGATTTATTCGGGTCCCAGGGAGTTCGCGTTTCCAGCCTCCGTGCCAGGAATTGCCGTGCCACACGACCGCGTCTCCAGGCTCAAGGTTCATCGTGATGCTTCCGGCGGGCGCCGTCCACTCGACGTCGTCGAGCTCTTTCGGCGGAAGTTGTTTGACCATTATTTCCTGAAGGTTCTCCGCTCCAGCCATCCAGTTTTCGGCGAGCGTTGGCTGACGTTGCTTGTGTTGGCTACCCGGAAACAGAATCAAGGCTCCCGCTTCTTGACTGTACGGCGTCAGAGCGTAATTACAGTTCGCGATCAAAGCAGTTGAGCTCATGCAGCCATTGGGCAATCCATCCACGTGAACGCCTAGAGGAAGGCCGCCCGGGCCACGCAAATGACTGCCCATCGAAGACAACACGCAGTCCTCTCCCAGCAGATATTGAACCAACGCCAACGGCTTTGGCTCGAGCAGTATTTCCTGAAAAACCGGGTCATCAAAGACCAGGTAGTGCTGATACTGCATTCCGTTGAAGTCTTCAGTCGTCGCGCTCTGTGGGTCAATTTCGTGGCCGACTGCTTTTTCTGCTCGACGCAATATCGCCGCCTTAGCCCGCTCAATTCGATCTTCCGACAGCACACCGGGTATCACCGCGAATCCCTGAACTTCGAGTTCCAGCAGTTTCTCCGTCAAGCCTAGCGATTCTATCGTATCGAGGATCTTGCGTTTCTGGGGATCCTCAGGACTCGCGAGAATAGAAGAACCTGAACGGTCACGCATGTCATCTGTTATGACTTTTGACATCTTTTTTCTCCTCAGTTCAATCTAACATTAAAATTTAAACTTTGCAGATACCTTCTCGAAAGGCTCAATAACATCTAACAAGTATGTAGTGGCTTACTCAGATCTCCCTTGCTGCCTTGGGCTTCCCCATTTTTCATTTTTCTAGATTCGCTCTTCAATTCCGCCCTTCGAGTCTAGACGAACAGGCTTTCCGCATAGCGCCCAGGATTAACACCTAGCTCTTTGACATATGCAGCCTGATGCCTAGTCGCTCGTTCTCCTCCGGAAATCGCCTCCTGCTGGTTTGCCCAGCCCTTGTAGAGACCCTGGTGCGTCAGAATCGAGAAACGCGCAGAATTGCGATCCAAGATTTTCTTAGGAATCTGGTCAATCAGGTTTTCCTGTGTCCTGACATGGGGTCTAGCGATGACCAAGGGGATACTCACGCGCAACCCCCCAGTCTGACGGTTGAACGCGCCATGCCATGTGTTTCCATGCCAACACACAAGCGATCCAGCCTCACACTCGATGGCGACCGCTTGCGGGTTGTCGATAACTTTAGCCTCACTTCCTAGGGGTTTTCGGCACCACCGGTGACTTCCCGGCACGAAAGCCGTCGCGCCATTTTCTCGGTTGAATTCGGTAAGCGCGTAAGTCAAATTGACCACTGACGCATGACACGGAAGCGGAGACGGGCCATCAGCATCAGCATGCAAAGGCAACTCAGTGTCGTTTGGTCCCTTCACGAAACAGCCCATCGAATACAACACTGAACTGTATCCGCAGAGATAGGTCGCTACAGAGAGGAGGACAGGGTTCATCAAGGCTTCCTCAAATACTTCGTCTTCCAAGAGGATCGATTGCATCAAATCACCGATGGGCGAGTCGCCTTTTCCACTGCCCAGGACGCCTTCGAATCGTTCTGAGTTTTTGGGAGCGTATACGGTGGCCGTCTTTAAATCCGGTCTCGCACCGTTCCGGCGCTCGGCGACCCTAAGGCACGCATCCAGCAATCGCTCGGAAAGGCCTCCCGGACTGGCGAGCTCAGGCGGTATTACGGTTAGCCCTTGCGTTTCTATTTCTTCGATATGAGATTCCAATCCCATTTCGGTAATCTCGCCCCAAATTTTATTAAACAATGGATCCGATGAGTTTCGATCTTCCGTGACATCAATCATGATCGACTCAAGCGAAGGGATCGGTTGGGCTTAGGCATCATCACCGAGACCGCTATCTTTCGGTAACGTTGCTTTCTATAGCCGAAATGGCTTCTCACCTTTTCGGAGAATGGGAATGCGGCATATTGGTGAAGTATTAGATCTTTCATTTAACGCACAATGGTGAAAACAACATTCAATTCAGTAACGTTAAGTTACTGAATTCAATCCGTTACCAAAAAATTTCGATTTAGTAGCGTAAGCCATTCTCAGAGCCCTTCATGCCTCCTGTAATCTCTAATACCGTGTGACCATGGTGAACCCGACCAAATTCGTCCACGGCTCGAACGGAAACCGTGTAAGTACCCGGACCGACCGAATCATCCAAATCAGCGGAAAACACGTGAGTCGACTTTACCGCTTGTACCCAGGATTTTTTGACGTCTTCATAACGTTGATATTGTTCTACGATATACGGGTCTTCTCTTAACTCTCGTTGCATCGACTTGTAGGCACCATCGTCAATTCGGTAACTCACTTTTGACTTCGGCCCTCCATCAAACAGATTAACCACGATAGATGCCGCGGAAACCTCGTCTTCTGACATAAGTCCATCTAACAACTCCCCGTGCCTAAAATCTCGTAGGGCATCTTTTCTTAGCTGGTGGTGCGCTACGTCGAACATAATCCGCATCTGTTGTCCTGCTGGCTTTCCGGCTCCTTTAAACCTCACGGCCAGATCAGTGCCGTCGACCTCTAAGATATGATAACCATTTGGCGTTCCATCCCTTTGGTCACTAATCGCGACACCCCGTTCATCGAAGGGGCCACTCCACCACGCTCCAGAAACCGTGGACAGAACGTGATGATGAAATTCGCCCGGCCCGGAAAACCTTCTTTATCACCAAAATAAACATGGTCCGTCGTATGAGTGTGACCCGCCACAGAGTAGAGATTCGGGCGTCCTTCAAGAAGCTTAAAAAGCTTTTCTCTATTGTTAGTCGAATAAGTATTATTTTCGCTTCCTAGCGGAGCATGGGTCGCGATAAACACCAGTGTGTCTTTTGAGACATGAGACAACTCATTTGAAAGCCATTTCATTTGTCGAGCGGAGAGACTTGCCTTGTAACCCCCGTTTCCTCGGATATCGCCGGGATCGGCTTCGCCATTACCCTGATACTCAATATTATCGAGCACGACGAACAGGGCGTTAGCGTATTCAAAGGAGTAATAGGCAGGCCCATAAAAGCGTTTAAAGGTCTCAAGAGAGTACTTGTCACTTTCTGCCTCGAAATTCACCTCATGATTTCCCGGAACGTTATACCAGGGAATACCGATCTTACTAATGATCGCGTTATAGCGAGGAAACATCGACAAGTCATCAAAGAGTATGTCGCCCATGGTCATCCCAAACGCGGCTGGAGTGCCGATCAACTCAGAGACAACGTCATCACGAATATAGTCAAGCTCTCGATTTGTCTGGGGCTGGGTATCGGCAAACAGCAGTGCTTCAAAACTATCCTCTTCAGGTCTCGGAACAACCGGAAAATTGATCTCTTTGGGTAAGGGACCTGTAGGTTCAATTCCTTCATAACGCATCCCAGCAGGAGAGCCTTTTGGTTGGTGTATGTAGTAGAACTGAGGAAGCATATGCAAATTAAGCGGGACCGCGAAATTCTTGGGTTTGGTTATAAATAGAATCGTTTCTTCATCAACCCCAATCTCATAGCGCCCATCGTTATCCGTTCGTACAACCTCTGTTCCATTACTCACTCGAACGTTCGGCAGGCCCATTTCCCCCGAATCCATCTGGCCATTTTGGTTCGAATCGACAAACACCGTACCGGCAGCCTCTTCCGCAAACGAGTGACTTGCGAAAATCGACAAAAAAACAACAAGCAGTCTTTTCACCATTCCTCCTTCCTTCTTAAAGCCCCATCTCATTTCCGACCCTAACATTAAATTTAATTCGTCGTTTGAAAAAACTGTTTCATTCATAAACTTCGTCGTTGACCCAGCATCCAGATTTAACTCGATTACCGCTAGCGTTCTGAGCATCCTCGTTAGTTCTGATTACAATATATGGGATAACTGGCTAATGAGCTGCCAAAGACAGTTCGACCCTACTTTTCGTACTCGCTTATACCCACCGCAACGCCAAGCGCCTATCAACCATCTGTGGCTGAACTGCAGCACATTCAAGCAAGGACGGTTCCAGGTTACAAACACAGGCCTACTGTTAAGTCGTTTTCTATGGTCAGAGATACTTTTCGATGAAAAAACTCAACATCTAATGTCGACTTGTCAGCTTAACTAGGTTGCCACTGCCGCGTCGGCCGTCTTCTAGAAGCCAAATGGCTCCTTCTGCTCCCTGCTCGACATCTCGGACCCTGAAACCCATATCAAAACGCTGCACTTCCTGGGCATCATCACCATCAAGATCCACTCGAATCAGCGCCTTAGAGGACAACCCGCCGATAAACGCGTTCCCTTTCCACTGAGGAAATTCATTTCCATCGTAGACCATCATGCTAGAAGGAGAGATGACCCGGGTCCAGGTTATCGCGGGCGGACTGTAT
>CAZYHH010000090.1:0-10340 GCA_964647295.1 uncultured Pseudomonadales bacterium | reverse complement strand
TGGAGATTGTGCACTGATTATTTAAGCGATCGGCGGTGGCATTGATGGCGCGATCGAAAACAAACCTTTGAAACTGGAGGTATGGAAAGAAATGGATCAACTGGTTAAACCGGAAGCGATTTTTGCTAGTAACACTTCCATGTTTACGATTGCCGACTTGGCAGCGGTAACCGAAAGAAAGGACCAATTTATCGGGATGCACCTGTTTAGCCCTGCGAACATTATGAAATTGGTTGAGGTGACCCACACTGAAGATACGTTAGAAGAGGTGACGAACCTGATAGTAGAGTTGAGCAAGTCCTGGGGCAAAGTGCCGATCGTCCTAAAAGATGTACCGGGCGACACGGGTTTCGTGGGTAACCGAATTATGGCCGCCGTACGCCGCGAAGCGCTTAAAATTGTAGAAGAAGGGGTGGCTACAAAAGAGGACATTAATTTGGCCATGACGCTGGGCTTTCGGTGGCCGGCCGGGCCCTTCCCACAGGGTCCAAATGCTCGTTCGGGTTGGAAGTAGATCACACTGATTTTGTTATAACGTAGTCGCCTGGAGGAAAAGTTGAAAGACCACTTTGATGTCGCGATTGTGGGTTGCGGGTTTTCTGGATTGCTTTGCAGTCATTATCTGCGTGAAGCGGGGGTTGAGAATGTCTGCGTATTTGAGATGAACTCGTCCTTGGGAGGCGTCTGGAGTCATGGTGGCGTGGGCTCATACCCCGGTGCCGCTTGTGATGTACCTTCTTATGCTTATCTCCCTTTCCTTGACCGGACCGGTTTTATTCCTACAAAGAAATATGTGAGCCAAGTGGAAATTGCTGATTATGCGGAGATGCTTGCGGATCATTGTGGGATTCGCGAGATGATTCGATTTTCTCGCAAGGTCACTGATATGACCTATGCTGGTGAAGCAGGTTGGCAGATAGCAACTTGGGATATGGAGAATGACCGTCCGGGTGAGAACGCCAGTGCCAGGCACGTCGTCAGTGCCAATGGGCCTCTTTCCAGTCCGCGTATGCCTGAAGTGCCTGGGATGGAGCTTTTTCAGGGAGAAAGCTTTCATACAGCGGCTTGGGACCGAAGTGCTTCGTTAGCCGGAAAGAGAGTGGGTGTGATAGGGACGGGCGCTTCTGCAGCTCAGGTAATCACGTCGATCGCCGATCAGGTTGAGTCTTTGACGGTATTTCAGCGGACCGCGACGTGGGCGTTACCCAGAGATGATGAGCCGACTCCACCTGAGATCGTTCAGGCTTTTAAAGACGGTGGCTACAGCGAAAAATTACGATACGTAGACTGGAAGCATGAATCTCCGCCAGATCCTAATGCGCCTTTTACCTTTGAAATGTTGCATGATGAAAAGCAAAATGCCGCCATTTGCGATGGCATAGCCAAGAGCATTATGAATGACGTGGATGATCCTGAGCTCGCCAAGACGCTGACCCCCGATATCCCCTTTTTTTGTAAACGCGTCTTGTTTATCGATGACTATTACTCGACCTTTAATAAGCCTCAAGTTCACTTGGTAGATGAGCCCGGCGGCGTTGTCGGGATCAATGAAAAAGGCCTTGAGGTTGCATCGGGCACTCTTTATGACTTGGATGTAATAATCTATGCGACGGGATTTGATAGTAACTTCATTCCCTTCCCCATTACGGGTCGCAACGGAATTTCTTTGGCCGAGCACTTTGGTGCGAATGAAGAAAACAATTTTCAGATGACCGACCCCCATACTTTGTGGGGCATCCACGTCGAAGATATGCCCAATTTTTATATGATGATTGGCCCGCAGAGCTTGAACCCGGTAACGAATGTGACGCTGCTTTGTGAAGAACAAAGCAAGTATATTGCAAAGCTGGTCGCTGGAATGAAAGAACAAGGTCAAGTTGAAGTTGAGCCGACTCCCGAGGCTGTTTTTCGCTGGTCGGAACGCTGCAAAGATACGGCTGAGGGTAAGGTATGGCTTAAATGTAATAACTGGTATACCAAAAGCACGAAGACGGACGAGCATGCCGGGCGCCAGCGGGCGCGTTTGATGTGGATGGAGACTTACGAAGATTATCTCCAGCATTTGCTGGGAGAAGAAGGTGGAAGCC
The DNA here is from genome assembly GCA_964647295.1 of uncultured Pseudomonadales bacterium. GTDB lineage: Bacteria > Pseudomonadota > Gammaproteobacteria > Pseudomonadales > Azotimanducaceae > UBA4421. The sequence goes on along the minus strand of CAZYHH010000090.1, from coordinate 8,253 downwards.
AGGAAGACTTGCTGAGATTTTCCACTGTATAAGAGTACGTTGAGATTGGATAAATAATGAAAGTACGATTGTGGGTTATTATCGGTTGTTTGATCGGATCGTTATCTTCCTGCGATCGAGGTATCGATGAATATACCGGCAAGGCTGGTTATGAGGTGGATATCCGTTGGACTAGTTACGGAATACCCCATGTTAAGGCTCAGAATTGGGGGAGTCTTGGTTATGGGTTTGCCTACGCGACCGCTAAAGACGCCGTTTGCGTGATCGCCAAGGATGTGCAGATGGTCAACGGACGACTGAGTCAGTATTTTGGTGATTCTAAGAACAATCTAACCAGTGATAAATTTCAACAAGAGAATTTAACTGATGAGAAGCTGGAAGAGTTTGCCGCGCATCAAAGCCACCGCGCTAATCAAATGAATAAAGGTTATGTTGCTGGTTACAACCGATTCTTGAGAGACAATGAAGGCAAGCTTCCGACCAGTTGTGCCGATAAAGATTGGGTGAATCCGATTACGGAGTTGGATCTAACGCGACTGGCGATTGGTGTAGGTATTCGCTATGGTCTGGGCCGCTTTCAACAGCAGATAGCGCAGGCATCACCCTCGACTGAGGCCAAGCCACTCGCTCAGGCCCAATGGGAACTTCCTGTGGGTATAGGGAGTAACGCAGTTGCCGTGGGGAAAGACCTGACCCAATCCGGTAGAGGGATTTTATTGGGTAATCCACATTATCCTTGGCGTGGATCGTCTAGATTTCACATGATTCACCTGACCATTCCCGATGAGCTGGATGTGATGGGAGTGAGTCTTTTGAACACAAATCGGGTGGCAATAGGTTTTAACAGAGACATAGCGTGGACGCATACGGTGTCTACCGCGACCCGGTTCACGTTGTATCAGCTAAAGCTGAATCCGAAGAATCCTAGAGAGTACCTATATCAAGGTCAGTTCAGGCCCATCGAAGAGCGACAAATCACTGTTTCATCAAAGAACGAAAACGGTGAGATGGTTCAGGATGACTATTCGGTGTATTTCACTCACTTCGGGCCAGTGATAGAGACGGAGCAATTACCTTGGAATGAGCAGGTCGCTTTTAGCTTGAGGGATGCGGTGGTCGACAACTACCTAACTGCAGATACTTATGACGCTCTCAGCCGGGCCGCGTCTACGAAAGAAATTGAGATGGCCATCAGTAAGCAAGGCGTTTATTGGACGAACACGGTCGCGTCGGATCGTCATGGCAACGCTTTTTATGCTGATATCAGTGGGACGCCAAATCTAAATAAGCAGTTGCTGGATCGCTGCCGAATCAAGGCTCCCGGGTTACCGGATCGTTTGATCGTACTGCGAGGTGATACTCCTGATTGTGAGTGGTTAGAGGACCCAGACAGTTTGGTGTCAGGTTCGTTGCCACCAGGACAAATGCCTCGGATTACACGGGCCGACTATGTCACTAATTCAAATGACAGTTATTGGTTATCTAACCCCAGTGCTCCTTTAGAAGGATATTCACCCATCATAGGGAGTGAGGCTACCGCCAGGAGTCTGCGCACTCGCGCGGGTCTGTCGCAGATGGCTGAGCTGATCGAAAGTGGTAATAGAATAGCTCCATCAGATATACAAGATATGCTTTATAACCAGCGTAACTATGCGGCGGAATTATTGCTGGATGATGTGCTTAAGATTTGCGATGAATTTAAGAGAGTTGCAAAAGCGTGCACGGTTCTCAAGAACTGGGATCGGACCATGTTGGTTGACTCGCGTGGCGGCCATCTGTGGCGTGAATTTTGGGATGGCGCGAGGAAGATTCCTGATCTCTTTGCTTTACCATTCGATCCTTCAGATCCGGTTCGTACGCCCGCTGGGATCAATATTTCTAATGAGACTGTGAGAAAGGCCATCTTCGTTGCTTTGGAGAGCGCGACCGATACATTGGCGAAGTCGGGTATTAGGCTGGACGCGCGACTTGGTGATATTCAGTACGCCGAACGAAATGGCAAGCTCATCCCGATACCGGGAGGCGAGGGTTGGGCCGGTATGTTTAGCATGATTCGAACACGCTTGCAGGGAGAAAAGGGATATACCCCAATTTTCCATGGGAACAGCTATATTCAAGTGATCAGTTGGGACCGCAAAGGAGATCTTCGTGCACAGGCCATGCTGACTTACTCACAATCCCCGGAAGCCGACTCGTCTCATTATGATGACCTGACCGAGATTTATTCTTCGGGAGGCTGGATCGACCTCCCTTTTCTTGAAAGTGAAATCACCTCAGATCCTAACCTCCAGCAGATCAGGCTAGTTGAGTAGAGCTTGGTTAGCCATAGCTGGTCAGGACCAGCTTAGCGCCTGAGTACTCTGTCCAAACCCTTCGGTATCTACGCCCATGCGTTGGACTAAAGACACATAGAGATTACACAGAGGCGAGTTGTGATTTGCATCTTGCACTACATGTTCGCCGTGATTGAAGCCGCCTCCAGCAACCAGAATCGGTAGATTCTCAGCGTTGTGGGAGTTCGCGTTCCCTAGATTGCTGCCAAACAGGATTTGGGTTTGATCAAGAAGCGAGTCCCCACCTTCATCTTGTGTTGTTAGCGTGTCGAGCAGAGTACCCACTCGATTGATGATCTCCGTTTCTACTTTGCGTAGCTGCTTGATTTTCCCAGGGTCTTGACCGTGATGAGAGAGATTATGTTGATCTGCTGTGATCCCCGGCAATTTTGGAACGACGCCATGATCTTGGATCATGAGGCTGATAACTCGAGAGGAGTCCGTCGCGAGAATGAGCGGCATCAACTCTAACCATAAATCAATTCGACCTAGAATGTCTGCCGAATCCGAGCTGTCCACCGGAGGGACCGCGGTTACAGAGGGCTTGGGCTTGTCCATCCAGTCGCGAACTTTACTCAGTTCTAACTCTGCCGCTCGCACCGCCTGAAAGTACGCCTCGAGCTTGCGTTTATCCTCCGAACTGCCGTTCGATTGCAACGTTTTAGCCTGGGCTTTTAGATTGTCTAGAATACTTCCGCCATCATTGATGCGCTGGCTCTCTTTTTCGACTTCTTCTGGGGTGCCTTGAATGAACATCTTCTTGAACACTTCCGCGGGGCTAGTTTCAGCTGGAATCATCACACCATTTTTGTCGTACGACTGACTTTGTGGCGTCAAGGTGCCCAGCACGATCGAAGGAAACCGGGTCACATAACCTAGGTGGTCTGCGACCAATTGATCGATGGAAATTGTATTTTGGAAACCATCCATCCCGGGATGTCGTGCCGAGGTTAGCCAGGTAATCTCTGAGTTATGAGCCTGGCGTCCTGTCTGTTCTTCGTGGGAGAAACCGGAAAATATAGTATAGCTATCACGATGTCGGTCGATGAGCGAAAGATACTCGGACGTCTGATAATCTCTGCCGGCCGTCTTGGGCATCCACGAGTCTCGGTACAAGCCCAGAGTGCAGCATATGTTGATCATGCGCCGTGTTGGTAGGGCGCTTTGAGCAAAAGCCGGTCCCATGATGTCCAGAACCGGCAGGGCAAGCGCTACTCCGCTAGCACGTAAGAAGGCCCGTCTATTTATCGATTTCATCATTCAACCCTCGTGATCATCTTTTTCTAAATAAACTTGAGTCGACTACTGAAGCGATCATAGATTGTAACGGGTAGCCGTTCTTTGAATGCTCTTCGATTATCTTTTCTAGAGCGGCTCTGTCGACAAAAGAGACCTCGGCTCCAGTGCCAAAAGCCACCAGTTGTGATACGAAGTGACGGGCGATTTGGTCGAGCGAATTTTGCTTTAATATCTCAATGTACTGTTGGTAACCGGCGAAAGAGTGGCCCTCTGGAGTAATGCTGCTTGCATCTACAGCAAGTCCTTTTTTGTGGGGCATCGGTACGGTAAATCCATCATAGTCTTGAAAGCCTCCGTGCACGCGGTAGTTAGTTCGATGCATCCCGATTGGATCAAACTCTTCCAATGCAAACCCTGGCGGATCGATGCGAGTGTGACAGCTTGCGCAGACGGGCATCGACCGATGTGCCGATAGCTGTTCTCGGATTGTCGTTGTACCTCGGGTGTCGGGCTCTAGGCCCGCAACGCCTGGCGGTGGCGGAGGTGATGGCTGACCGAGTAAGTTTGTCAATACAAAATTTCCCCTGGGTACGGGTGAGGTCGTCGTGCCATTTGCCGTAATCTTGTGGATAGCCGCTTGAGAGAGAAGCCCGCCCCTTGGGCTTTGTGGTGATAGGGCCACCCGTCTCATGTATTGGCCTTTGACTTCGTCGACTTGATAGTGCTCGGCAAGTCTTCGGTTTAAGAAGGTGAAATCCGCATCGACTAAATTTTCAAGACTTAGATTTTTCGAGACTAGTTCCGCGATAAACAACTCGGTTTCCAGTTGCATTGCCTGGCCCAGACGGTCGTCGTATTCGGGGTAGAGGCCCATGTCTGGACTCGTTGCCTTGAGCTCATTGAGACGGTAGGCCTGTCCTACAAAGTCTTTTACGAATCTCTGGCTTTTCGAGTCCACGAGCATCCGTTTCACTTGTTGTCTCAGAACGGCTTGGTCAGCGAGTTTGTTTTGGTTAGCCAGGTCCAGTAGTTCTTTATCCGGAACACTTCTCCATAAAAAATAGGATAGTCTTGATGCCAGTGAGTGGTCATCTAGATCACCGGCCTTTCCGGATTGGTAGAGGAATGACGGTGAGCTGAGGATTGCCCTGAGTGGCACGCGAAGCGCGTCCAGGAAAGGTCTTTCCTCCGCAAGTATAGGCTTGGCGAGGCTCGCCAGAAGTTGAATTTCCTGCTCGTCTACGGGCCTGCGAAAGGCTCTTGGTGCAAATTCCTCGACGATCTCAACGATGTGCTCGTAAGCCCCATTTTCCAAGATGAGCGAGCATTTTTGAGGCTCCTTGTTCTTCCAAAAGACTGGAGTCAGGTCTTCTAACATTTCTTCCATCTTGGATACATTGGATGGGCCAACCACGCTAGAAAAAAGCATGTCTAGCTGTGAGGGTGAATGAACGTCAGATGATTCCAGTTGACCTGAAGAGACACAGTCACCACTGAAATTAACACCTTTCATCAGATGTTGAGTGCTTTGCGGTGGCCAGGTTTCAGTGATTGGTCCTTCAATTATCATGGACTTCATGGCGATTCCCTCGCCTTTATAGGTCCTCACATTGTTTTCAGGCGCGTAATAATTTACCGAGTTGTCAGCAGCACCATCTCCATTTTCGTCCCGCCACTCCCTAGGGTAGTCTACTTCGGTGGGATTTGGGGATATTAGCTGTCCTGGCTTTAGGTAAGTTTCAAGTTGAACGGTTCGTGGTGCCTCGCCAATTAAGTCAAAGGAGCCGATCAGATCGTCCAACGACGCTACCACTCCCTGCTTTATCCCGCGGTAAACTGTTAGCGTGACGGGAGACCAGGCTTGATAAGGGTAGGCCTCTATTTCGATTCGGTATTTGCCGGGTGTGGTCACCTTGAAACCCTCGGAATCTGAGTGCATCGTGTAAGTTGAGCCCGGCTCAAAAAACATGACGGCCGAATCATCCCGCATGAGCGTGATGCCTCCCCCTTGGTATTTTCCCTCACTAATTGCCTTAAGATAACCCGAGTCCTTGTAGCTGATGACATATTTTTCGGATTTGGGCCTAGGACCCAACTGAATGGCATGGTCAAGCGCTTTGTCTGCAGCTGCTAAATAGCTCCGGACATGCATTCCGGAGATGCCCTGATTTTTGGCTAACGTATCGAAGCCACCAGAGTCTGCTTCCGCCGGAAGAGTTGCCGCGAGTTGCTGGGTGATTTCCTCTTCGATCCCAAGCAGATCCGTGAGCGTGTACGCGTACTCTGTTTGGGTGAGCCGGCGCAGCGGTGTCCGGCCTTTTCCTCTAGATGCGATACTCGCGTCTAGCAAAGCGGTCTTTAGAGCCAGCATGGCTCGGTCAGTTATGTGATGACTGGCCTTGGGTCCGTCTTTAGGCGGCATTTCTCCAGCAGTCACTCGATCGTATATTCGAGTCCAGGTTTGAAGCGATCGCCGATCACTTAAATCTCTGCTGAGTGTTCTAAGATTGAGAGGGGTGAGGTCGGCTGAACTATGGCAGGATACGCAAGAGGCGTTGTAGAGGTCGTCGAACTCTGCGGAGAAGCCGTGCGCGCCATTAGCCCATACTTGTAGGATCATCGAGCCCAGAAGAACCGCGTTCAGGATGACGAACTTTCTAGATACGTTTTTGACCAACACGCCTCTCTAGTGATTGATTTTGTCATTCATCTAGTACTGCTACCTCTAGATCTTTAGACTCTTTTATAACCTAATTCTATGCCGCAAAATTGACAATACAACTTCGTTTTTCTTAATCTACGATTAGATTATTTTATGGGGTATCTACTGGAGGGGAGATGAAAAAAATATTAGTACTTGTATTGTGTTTATTGGTCGGAGGCGTCTGGGCCGAATCTGAACTAAAACCTGTGCTCATGGGTGTTGGTATTAATGTTGACGATTTAGAGCAATCTGAAAAATTCTATAGCGAGGTGTTCAACTTACAACGAACATTCCAGTTTCCGCCGTCCGGGGGACCCATTATCGAAGTGGGTTTGGGAAACCGTGATGGGGAAGGGGCCCAGGTTATTTTAGCTCATTTTAGCGACGATCCTCTTCCGGAAGGCAAATCCAGCTACGGCCGATTCGTGTTTCGGGTTAAAGACGCAGATGCGATCGCCAAGCGCGCTGAAGGCCTTGGATCCACGCTCAGAGAGGTCGGACTGCCGAGAGGACCGGGCAAACCGATTATTATCTTTTTTGATGACCCGGATGGTTATGATGTCGAGTTATATCAGGCGCCGTAAACAGGTTGTTAGTCTCAGTCTTGTCGCGGACCGAGATGATCTAAGACCGGGCAGGTTTTATGTCTGAGTTCGAGGCGCAATCAAAAAACCTGTTTGATCCTCCTAGCCGGCCTTTGCGAGATTTGGATCGCGAAGAAATTGAGCGCTACGCTCGAGAGAAGGTCATACACATCAGCGGCGTCTTGTCTGAAGATTGGTTGCAATTGATCGGCTCTGCGGTAGATGGGCAGACAGAGTCCTCAGGTTTGCAAAGTATGGCTGCTAATGCATGGCATACGAACGATGCTATGCATCAGGTAATCATGAACTGCCCGCTGGCCCACCTTGCCCAGCAGCTTCTGGACCATCTATCACCCATAGACGATCCAGAACCATCTGGTGCACAAAAACCGATCCGATTTTTTTATGATCAGATGTTTGTGAAGCATCCGAACGCCGAAATAGACGAAGACTCAAACGAAGAGGTGTCTGATTCGCGAGGGCACCTGGGCAACACACCCTGGCACCAGGACATTACCTTTTGGCCGGTGTCGGGTGACCAGATCGTTAGTATCTGGATAGCCCTAGACGATACTGACCTCAATAATGGTGGTCTGGAATTTGTGCCTGGTAGCAGTGATTTTTCAGAACGATACGAAGCTGTCGGGGTGGGAGATCATGGCCGCATTCCTTTTCGCTCTGACACACTAAAATCGTTACCAAAAATTAACTCCATGACTACTGGCGAATCGGGCGCAGACCTGTCGGCTATTTCCTTTGATATGAAAGCGGGTGACCTCCTCATTTTTGACGCCAACATCTTGCACGGAGCACCGCCAAACGTCTCGTCACGCCTGAGACGGGGCCTCGCGTTGCGATATTTAGGCAGCGACGTAGTCTTAGATGACTCAAAGTATGGGGCAAGAACATTGATGGCTCCCTTTGACTGTTACGATGATTCATTGTCTAACGGAGACAAGCTGTCGGGCTATGCGTATCCACAGGTGTTGCCGGATAAAATACCCAGCGAGGTCAAGCGAAGACTGGAAGGAGAGCTTAGACCGAGCCCAACTAAGATGGAACGATGGCTCAAGCGCAGTCAAGACCTAGCTTAGGCGCTCGACTCCTGATCCGATCCGCTCGGCCATATGGTTTTTAGAATTTATCTGAAAAGAGCAAAAGAATGAGCTAGCCTAGTTTTATTACTGCATCTTTTTAGTGGGGTCGATTTATGTCTTATGATGGTTTTGATTTAAGCGGCAAGGTTGCCGTTATTACAGGCGGAAACGGGGGAATCGGTTTGGGGTTTGCGCGCGCAGTGGCAGCCGCGGGAGCCGATGTCAGTATTTGGGGGACCAATGCCGAAAAAAATGATGTGGCCGAGCAAGAGCTCAAAGCCATTAACCCGTCTGCG
>CAZYHH010000089.1:8168-10435 GCA_964647295.1 uncultured Pseudomonadales bacterium | reverse complement strand
GAAAAACTATGGTCGAATCCAATCACACCCAACATGCTCGCCAGCCAAGCATTTATAGAACCGAAAAAAATGTCATTACTTGAACTTTATAGACAGATGAACTTTATAGAGGAAAAAAATGTCAAGAACGCTCAATATTCAATCGCTTTTTGGTCGCGGCTCTTAGAACCGCTTGCATATATCAGCCTAGCCTATTACGCGATAGCGATCTTGCTGGGACCTCTCAGGCAAACGTCGACCGGGTCAAGAATCAGCGTCGGCATATTCTCGGGCTTGGGCTTCATGTATTTGAAAAATTTATTTAACCCTATGGTGAGCGTCTTTGGCCTACCGGCCATTATCGCGGTTCTATTGCCAATAGCCGCTGTTTACTTTTTATCCAACGAACTAATTCGTCGCAATACTTGAGATTTCAGTTACCAGTTACGCGTCACTGATCTTTCTTACTCTTTTATTTCAAGTTCGCCTGATAGTTCCCCCACACGAAGCTCGCCTTCTTCGGTCTGGCCTCCCAGCTCCAAAAACTGCCTCATCTGACTCTGAGCATTTTGCGTACGCAAAAGTTGAGCAAACAAAAATGCCTCTTCTTTCAACCCTTCCTCTAATGGCCTTTCACTCGCTAGAACGGCGGCCTTAGCCAAGCGGACCGCCTGCACCGGAAACCTTGCGATTCTTTGAGCAAACTTAGAAACCCAGTCATTTATCCGGTCCGCTTCGAACAAGCGGTTCAAGTAACCCCACCGTTCCGCAGTCTTCGCATCCAAATCACCTCCACCCAAGACAACTTCCATCGCTCTCCCCATACCAATCAGCCGGGGCAACCTCTGAGTACCCGAACCACCCGGTAGAATGCCAATCGGAACTTCCATCTGATTAATGATGGTCTGATCTACCACCCCAAATCGCATATCCATGGACGATGCAAACTCACTACCGCCACCACCTACCCTACCTTCAATTTGTGCAATAGTAACTTTGTCCATCGTTCGAACAGTCTCACACATCTGATGAAAGGGATTCAGTTCCTCTGAACGTTCCGGTTCTTGATCAGTTGGAAAACCCAAAATCGCTTCCACGTCAAAATGCGCAATAAAAAAGTCAGGGTTGGCGCTCTTAAAAACCACGACACTCAGATTGTCATCTACTTCCAATTCGGTACATAGGTGTCTCAATTCGTTATATAGACTCGGTGTCATCAAGTTAATCGGAGGATTATCGATAACTACCTCCGCTAGTCGGTTTATGATATTCACGGTCAACAATTCGTATTCATAGGCCATTAGATTCTCCCGTTCATCAGTATCTTCGTTTCCCTTCGATATGCGATCCCTTAAATTAAGACTATGATACGCATTGGTTATTAGTCGATCTCTCAATCTAGTTAAGCTCTCATAGACATTTGAGCATGGAATCTCCATATGGAAAAGATTTGGTTGTTTGGCTATGGCTCACTAATCTGGAACCCCGACATACCATATATTGACTCATCTGTCGCGAGACTAAACGGATTTGTCAGAAGATTCTGGCAGGGCTCACACGACCATCGTGGTACACAACAAATGCCGGGTAGAGTGGTCACTCTGGTTCCTTGCGAACGAGGGCACTGCGATGGGATCGCCTATTTGGTTTCCGAGCAGAATGCCAATAAAGTGTTTAAACAATTAGATCACCGCGAAAAAAACGGTTACGAGCAACTATCTATCGGTCTTTCACTTTTAACCGACATTTCTAAGATCGGCATCACTTATATCGCCAAGGAAACCAATCAGGCCTTTCTTGGTTCAGCGTCAATGCAATCTATCGCTACACAAATAATAAGCTGCTCCGGCCCAAGCGGCGAAAACAAAGATTATTTATTCGAGCTTGCCAACTCCCTAAGAGAATACAATTTTATCGACGAACATGTTTTTGAGTTAGAATCTCTCGTTAAGAATTTGGAACGGACCTCTTAAGTGGATATTTCATTTAGTAAAGAACATGAAGCATTTCGACAAGAAGTAAAAGAGTTTCTAGATTCAGCCCTAACAGACGAATTGCTTGCCGGTAGTGCCGCGTGCCCTGGTATGTTTCAAGACTATGAGACCAACATACGGTGGCACAAAATTCTTTACGAGAAAGGATGGATCGCGCCCTCCTGGCCCAAGGAACATGGTGGCACAGGATGGGATCTAACGCAGCGATACATCTGGACCACCGAGACAACGCTTGCAAACGCTCCACAGACGGCGCCGATGGGATTGGGCATGTGCGGTCCCATGCTGATAGGT
>CAZYHH010000089.1:6753-8158 GCA_964647295.1 uncultured Pseudomonadales bacterium | reverse complement strand
CATGGGACTCCAGAACAAAAAGCCTATTACTTACCGAGAATATTATCCGGGGAAGATTATTGGTGCCAAGGATACTCAGAACCCTCTTCCGGTTCAGATTTAGCATCACTCAGCCTCAAAGCTTCGCAAGATGGCGACACGCTGATCCTAAACGGTTCAAAAATCTGGACCAGTACGCGCACTTTGCCAATAAAATGTTTTTATTGGTAAGGACTAATGACCAAGGAAAACCGCAGCAAGGCATCACGTTTCTTCTCGTTGATATGGACTCACCCGGGATCACGGTGCAGCCAATTCAATTTGCCTCAGGCACTCACGAAGTAAATCAGGTTTTTTTTGAAGGCGTAAGAGTATCCAAATCCAATATCGTAGGAGAGGAAAATCAAGGTTGGAAGGTTGCAAAGTATCTCCTAGAATTCGAGCGCGGCGGCGGCGGTGCAGCCCGTTTTCACAGTAGCTTGAAAAAATTAAAACAGTTTTGTAAGCAGGCTTCGGTAGGCGACTCTCAGTTAATTGACGAAACCGTATTTAAGTCAAAGCTCGCAGCTGCTGAAATCCAAATAGAGGCCATTCAGTTAACAGAATGGCGAGTGATGGCGCAACTCTCAAAAGGCTCTAGCCCGGGTCCCGAATCATCGATTATGAAGAATCTTGGTGCAGACATGGGGCAATTACTCACAGAATTGATGGTCGAAGCGCTAGCACTGTACGCCTGCCCAGATCAAGCTCAATTACCGACTCCACTCGATAACACTAACTCAATTGGGCCGAAAGAAGGCAATAAGGCCTTTGAGCGTTATTTCAACTATAGGGCCAGTTCGATTGCCGGAGGTACTAATGAAGTGCAAAAAAATATTGTCGCCAAATTAGTTCTTGGCCTATAACTATAATAATCACACGATGCGTATGTCTTGGATAACTACAGCAAAAACACCTTTCGCAGTTAGACAGCCTTGTACATGCTTGCCCTCGGGAACATCACGCCACTTTACGGTGGAAAGATTATCCAACCCTACTCGTGCAATCTTCAGCTTCACCGGTTTTCCGATAATCTCAGCTTTATCCCGATCAATGAAACCTAACCACGAATGATAAGAGTAGCTTCCACTTCTTCGCAGTAAACCGACCGTTTCGCCTAGAGTAGCGCCGCGTAATTCAATTAACCGTTTATTTAGCCGGTGAGCTAACACCAATTTCATACTGTATATATATACAGTATATGGGGATAAAATCAATACATCAGGTTTATCTAGCTCAGCCCATCTATGTTAGCGATGATTTTTCCCACCAGCCCATAATCGACTGATTCCTCCGCGCTCATCCAATAATCACGTTGCGTATCTTCAGATACTTTTTCAATGGATTGTCCTGTTTGATCGGCTATGACACCATTAATTCTTTCTCT
>CAZYHH010000089.1:0-6743 GCA_964647295.1 uncultured Pseudomonadales bacterium | reverse complement strand
GTTTTGACTATTTCCTTTGCATGGATTTCGATGTCAGAGGCATCACCTCCAAACCCCCCGTGCGGCTGATGAATGAGAAAACGAGTATTCGGCAACGCAAACCTGTTCTTCTTTTCAGGCGCCAAATAAATATGGGTTGCAATGCTTCCCACCCAACCAGTACCCACGGTTCTAACCTGTGGTTTTATGTAACGAATTATATCGAAAATAGTATCACCGGATTCTACGTGACCACCTGGGGAACCAATGTACATTGTAATAGGCTCATCCGATTCGAAAGACAATGCCAAAAGTTTTTCCGCAGTTTTACGAGCTACCTCTTGATTAATCTCGCCAAATAACGTGATTGTCCTATTTGAAATCAAGGCACGTTCAAGAAGATTAAAATTCTGAACAACCTCATTAATGTCTTTATCGCCATCCATCATGGTCATCATATCTCTCCGTAATTCATCAGCGTACATCTATAGTATAGTGTAGCCTAATTCAGTGTGTCAGTGATCATCAAAGGAGAAATCAAATGCCTTTATCACCGGAATATCAGGCTATGTTCGAACAGTTAGCTGCTGCAGATCCCGCTCCTCCTCTTTGGGAAATGACGCCAGAACAAGGCAGAGAAATGTATCGTCTAGCTCGCCCTGTGATCAATGAGCTACCAGTTGGCAATATAATTAATCAGAATATTCCTGGACCCAAAGGGGACATACCGGTCCGAATCTATTTCCCCAAGGAGGTAGGCACCTTTGGGACATTACTCTATTTTCATGGCGGGGGCTGGGTAATAGGTGATTTGGATACCTGTGATGAGGTATGCAGAGAAATTTCTGTTCTTAGTAATGTGACGGTCGTCTCAGTGGATTATCGGATGGCTCCAGAGGCCACATACCCAGCTGCTGTCGATGATTGCTATGCAGCACTCGAATGGGCCGAAAAAAATAGAGAATTACTCAAAGCTAACGGTAAGCTCGGCGTTGCCGGGGAAAGCGCTGGGGGCAACCTGTCTGCTGCGATAACCCTAAAATCCAAGGATCTCAAAGGCCCAAAAATTGATTTTCAGTGTCTACTTTATCCCGTGACTGATTGCGATCTAACTCGACAATCTTATAAAGATAACGGACAGGGGTTTTTATTGGAAATTCAATCCATGCTCTGGTTTTGGGACATATATTGCCCAGATAAAGAAAAACGAGAAGAACCTTACGCGAGCCCACTGCGGTCAGAAGACCTATCCGACTTGCCCAAAGCTCTCGTGGTAACGGCTGAGTTTGACCCTCTAAGAGATGAGGGGGAAGCCTATGCCGAGGCATTGAGAAAGGCAGGGGGTAAAGCCACATACAAATGCTATGAAGGCATGGTTCATGACTTCTTCTCAACAGCAACCGCGTTCGAATCTTCCCGGCTCGGATTATTAGAAACCATCGAAACGATAAAAGCCGAGCTGAGTTAAGGATTATTATGCTATACGTATTGATTTGCACAGACAAAAAAAACAGCGAGGACCTTCGAAAAAAAGTTAGGCCCGAGCATCTAAATTATCTTAGCAATTTCGAAATCAAACTAGCCGGCCCAATGCTGGATGACGACCAAACAACCATGGTAGGTTCTATCATATTTATCGAATGTCAGAGTAAAGATGATGCTAAAGCATTTGCGGCAAAGGACCCATATAATCTGGCAGGACTCTTCGAAAGTGTACATGTTTCTGGTTTCCGACAAGCATTACCAACAACCTAAAGGGACGTTATGGATATAGCCGTAATATCCGGGGTCGGCCCGGAAAGAGGGTTGGGGGGACAACTAGCTCTCCGTTTTGCACAAGAAAATATGCATGTCTTAGTCTCTGGCAGAACCCAGTCTAAATTAGATTCCCTAGTGAACATGATCAAAGATCAAGGCGGTTCTGCAGAGGCAGTCGTAGCAGATGCGACAAAGGAAACCGACACGGTAAAACTGTTTGACATTGCAAAAACTAAAGGGACGCTGAGGCTCGCGATCTATAACACTGGAAATAATACTCCAGGTAAGATAATTGACATGGATGCTTCCTATTTTGAGGACAGTTGGAGGGTTTGTTGTTTCGGAGGCTTTCTATTTTCTAAAGAGGCTCTTCAGCAGTTTAAGACCACAAAAGGCGGCGTACTATTATTTACCGGTGCCAGTGCTTCGCTTCGCGGGAGGGCAAATTTTGGAGCATTTAATTCTTCTAAAGGCGCTCTTCGTAATTTAGCTCAAGCGATAGCCAAGGAGTATGGCCCTGAAGGCGTGCACGTTGGACATGTAATCGTAGACGGCCCGATTGGAGGAGAAAAAATAATTGCCCGCTTCCCAGAATATGCAGAAAAGCTCGGCGAAGAGGGTATGATCAACATCGAAGGCATCGTCGATGCCTATGTTTATCTTTATAACCAACCTAAAAACGCCTGGTCTTTTGAAGTGGATATGCGTACCTCCGTCGAAAACTGGTAGGCATAAAAAGCCCACCAAACAGTAGGCTCAATCGATCCTATTTTGCAAACTAGCTAATCGACTTTAGCAATCGCATACCCTGATAAGACCATCGCACCGTCCTGATTAGTCGTCTCGACCTTAAGATTTACAATCCCATCGGAAATTTCTTCAACAGTAGCTGTCGAATTTAGTGTATCGCCCGGCCAAACTTGACTGGTAAATCGAACACCGTATTTAGTCAAACGACCATCACCTACATAATTAGTCACCATTCGGCCTGTCATCCCCATAGTCAGCATGCCATGAGCAAAAACTGAAGGGTATCCGGCCACCTTCTCAGTAAAAAGTTGGTCCGTATGAACGGGATTGTAGTCGCCAGAGGCACCTGCATACATCACTATCTGGGTTCTGCTTAGGTCTTCAACAAGACACTCGCTATAAGTATCTCCAACTTTCAATTCACTTGCTTTTAAAGTCATTTATACCTCCTACTGATCAACCGGTCGTTCGGTTCTAACGCCAACGCCTGTTGCTGTAATAACTAATTCACCATTTTGATCGCGGTATTCAGTAACCGTTTCAGAAAAAACCAACTTACCTGAACGTTTCCCTTCTTTTTCCCAGGTCTTACCTGGCTGGGTCGTACCCGTCAAAACATCTCCAGGCTTCAAATGTCGATGGTACTCAAAGTGTTGCTCGGCGTGCAGACCGCCGCCACCACCGCCACCGCCGCCACCGCCAGTTGACTCTCTCTTGACACTCGTAGGTTCTTTACCTGAACCAAACCAATCTTCACCAATCTTCGGACGTAAAAAATAATCCGGGTCGAATTGCGCGCTTGCCTGAGGAAACGTGGGTGGCGCAATAATCGAACCAACCTCCGTTCCTTTTGCATAATCTTCGTCATAGTAAATCTGGTTATCATCTGCAACGGAACGAGCAAACATCATTATGTGGCTCGCTTCAATTGGGAACTTATCAATGGACATAATCCTCCCCTTAAAAGTTCAGTTATATTAATGAGACGAAAGTATCACCCATCACTTGAGCCAAATTCAAGGATCTTGTCTCTTTATTTCATTTCCCTTTAAAGGATGGTTTTCTCTTATCCAAAAACGCTTTAATCCCTTCTTCTTTATCTTCAGTTTGTACGAGAGCTCCTTGCGCATACTTTTCAAACATTAAAGCCCCGGCCAGGCTAGCTTCCATACCAAAGTGAACCATGGCTTTCATAGTTCGAGGAACAAAAGGAGCGAACTGACTCAAGTGATCGGCCATCCGCTTTATCTCTGGCATCAATTCTTCAGTCTCAACCAGACGAGTGACCAAACCTATTTGTAGCGCCCGATGTGCGTCGATTGGTTCACCCATCAACATCATTTCCATTCCCCATCCTCTACCGACTATACGAGGCAGTCTTGCCGTAGCTCCACCTCCGGGGATGATACCCAGCTTTCCTTCAGGAGTGGCAAACCTAGATTTAGGCGTCGCCACCCTCAGATCACAGCCTAAGGCCACCTCTAACCCGCCACCCATGCATATTCCGTCTATAGCTGCAATTGTCGGTTTTGGAGTTCTCTCTAATTTATCCGCTAAACCTTGCACTATCGGTTCAAGTGCTTTTTTAAAATCTCGATCCAAAACCTCAGAAAGGTCTGAACCAGAAGCAAAGGATTTACCACCTGCTCCCGTTATCGATATTACCCTCACGGATTCTGTTTCGGCCGCCTGATCAACCGCGTCATTCAACTCTTTCAGTGTTTCCAATGAAATCGCATTGTGTTTTTCCGCACGATTTATGGTGATCAAAGCCAAAGGTCCTTCTTCAGAATAAAGGATGTTGTCGAAACTCATTCCCACTCCTTAACGCACGTTATTAATCGGTTTGATTCTCTAATTTGCCTAACTCAGGTGATTTGGTCTTAGAGAAACGACATAGAATTGGTGATAGCTCAAACACTATAGCCAATTCTATGCATCAGTATTTTAACATACCAAAAAAAACCGCTGACCTGGAGAGAAAGGTCAGCGGTTGCAGAGAGATGATCGGTTCATTTAGCCAATTAAAATACCAATCAACAAAGCGAATAGGGGATAATTACTCACTTCACACCCATATTATTAACCTAACAGGTTACTGACGGATTACGAAGCAAACCATTTTTGTGTCAATATGTTTCAGATCGATGAAAGAATCATGAAAAACTGATCCGAAAGGCCGATCCTTTCATGTTTTCTTCATAATTAGCGTCTTCTACCACAATCGTCCAATTGTGTACTAAGCAGAGTTGATGAACGATGGCCAAGCCTAGGCCACTACCGCCACCCGCAACACTCCTTGATTCATCCAATCGAAAGAAAGGCTGGAATATTTGATCTCGATGTTTTTCGGGTACACCAGGCCCATCATCCAGAATACAAACCGAACTCTTATCAATTAGAACAATTACAGTTTCACCATACTTGACCCCGTTAGTCACCAAATTGATCAATATTCGACGAAATGCACTAGGAGGGACCATCATTCGAAAAGATTCGTCGATTCGACTCACTAAATGAACTGAAGGGTCGAAATTTGCGATAATTTCTCTAACAAAGCCAAGCAATTCAATTTCTTGTAACGCTTCCCCAGCTCCCTTGGCAAAACGCGTCGCATCGGTGATCAGTTCATCCATCGATTCTAGATTTCGTTCAAACCGATCCACAAGTTGCCGGTCAATCCCGTCCGGCAATAATTCAAGAGCTAAACGCATGCGCGCTAAAGGCGTTCTCAAGTCATGAGAAATTCCCGCTAGCAACGTCGTTCGATTTTCCAGCAAGCGCGATACTTCTCTGGCCATCGTATTGAAGTTACGCGCTAAAGAAACGAGCTCTCTCGGACCAGCCTCTGGTAAAGGTTCGATATCACTAGTACCTCTAAAGGTTTCCGCTTGCTTTGCAACTCTAACTAACGGACGGGTAATTCTCTGAACAATATAAAGTGAAGTAAAAAACACGATCGCCGAACCTAATCCAACAATGACTATTGCCACATAAAAAAGTTCCAACGCTCTTCGATCAGCAGACAACCCAACTTGAAGCTCATATCCCCCCATGGGAACATCTACCCAAAGCAACTCATCTCCTTCAAGAATCTCGATAGACATTTCTAAGCGAGACTCCAATTTTTCTCTAAGATAATTCACATATGGCACATAACTATCCAGTTTCGGAAATTCCCTGATTACCTCACTGATGATCAGGTCATGAGATTCTGCCAGTTCTAGTTCAAAATAAGGCCTGGCTTCTGGTGGTAACTCGACCCATGTTTGCGCCGATAATACTAGCAATGCCGCTTCATCATCAGCAGATCGCTCGGCAATTGGCGCAATCACGAAAAGGTTTAGAGAAAAAGTGGCAACAACCGCAATCAGCATTGAACTGACTGCCAGTGTTAAATTAGTTCGAACTAAAAGAGAATTTGGTATCCAGCTCGCCAACTTACCCCACTTTGCCGGGGCAGAACATATAACCTTTACCCCATATCGTTTTGATATACAAAGGGTTGGCTGGGTCAATTTCGATTTTCGCGCGGAGCCGTGTTACCCGAACGTCGATCGATCGGTCAAACGGAGAACGTTCAGCACCGGTTAACAAATCCAATATCCTGTCTCTGTCTAAAACCTTGTTGGGGTTTTTGACCAATATCGACAAAAGATCAAATTCACCCGAGGTAAGGGGTATAACCTCAGGCCCACGCGACAACCTATGAGCTGAAACATCCACCTCAAATTCGCCAAAACTCATCTTATCTGAATCGTTGGGAGATAAGCTTCCAGAACCATTACTACGCCTTAAAACAGCTCTAACTCGAGCCAAAAGCTCTCTAGGATTAAAAGGTTTGGGTAGATAATCGTCGGCGCCAACCTCCAAACCCACGATCCTGTCCACCTCGTCTCCTTGCGCGGAAACGATAATAATCGGAATTTCTGTCTGTTTCTTTATTCGTTGTGCAATAGAAAGCCCATGTTCTCCTGGTAACATTAAATCCAGTATCATCAGATCCGCATTCGTCTCGAGCAGATAATTGTCCATCGCTTCTCCCGATTCTACGGTCTGAACATTGAACCCATTTTTCTCGAGATACTCCTGAGTTAGCTCTCTCAGTTCTTGATCATCATCCACCACCAGAATATTCGCGTTCTCCTGGTCCAATTAATTTCTCTCTTTCTGCTTATTCGAGACTTCATCTGCATCAATCCGCGAAGACTCTCGGTGAAAACTGCCTTTGGTCGCTCTTTTCTCAAAACCAGTTC
>CAZYHH010000088.1:0-10568 GCA_964647295.1 uncultured Pseudomonadales bacterium | reverse complement strand
AACCATGGGGGCCATCACTAGAAAGAATAGGGTCATTAACAGGTTTTTCATTTTTTTATCCTAAATTGTTATCAGCCAGTCGTAGAGTCATTAAAGTCTAAAAGTAGCCTAGGTTAAACCATAATTTATGAGCGGTTTGTGCTCTTTAGAACTTTAATAAAGGTTAGTTCAATAGGCCCAAAGGGTCCGAAAGCCTAACGTTTGTTAGCCTAGAATAGTAAGCTAGCCGGCTTATGAAATGGTTAATTGTCTAAGAAGAATTATCCCGCATGAATATCCTACGCTTGAACGAAGCCGAGATCGCATTTGGTGATCGCAAGATTCTAGATTCGCAAACGTTGACCATCGATAAAGCAGAGCGTGTGGTCCTGATCGGACGAAATGGAGCCGGAAAATCTACGTTGTTAAAGGTGATGGCCGGTGAAATTCTTTTAGACGATGGTGGGAGGTGGGTTAACGACGAAAACAAGATAGCCTATCTGGATCAGGGTGTTCCTGCAGCCCTGAATCAATCTATTTATGAAGTCGTTCTTTCCGGCTTAGGAGAAATAGGTGATTGCTTATCTCAATATGAGTCGTTGTCGAAGGCCTCGGATCTCAGTAATAAAAAGGCGTTGGACGAGTTCTCCAGACTCTCTGAAAGATTAGACCTCCTCGAGGGATGGGATCTAAAGTATCGAGTGGACAAGGTATTGAACGATCTGAATTTGACTGGCGATCTTCATATGCAGAGTAGTTCTGGTGGCATCAGGCGCCGGGCTATGTTGGCAAAGGCGTTGGTCAGTAATCCTGAATTGCTTTTGCTCGACGAACCCACAAATCACCTAGATATCGAATCGATTAATGAGCTTCAACAGACGTTAATTAATCTTGATACCTCGTTGATCTTGGTCAGTCACGACCGATCGCTTATCGATTCGGTCGCGACACGGATTATTGAGATTGATCGAGGTAGCGTAACCAGTTATCCCGGCAGTTACCAAGCTTATGTCTTACGTAAAGAGAAGGAGAGTCAGGAAGAGGAGACCCATAAAAGACTATTCGACAAAGAACTGGCCAAGGAAGAAAGTTGGATCCGAGAAGGAATAAAGGCGCGCAGGACTCGCAATGAAGGACGGGTTCGACGCCTCCAAACAATGCGGCAGGAACGTGCAGAAAGACAGTCTCGCCAGGGTCACGTAAAGCTCGAGCTTGATGATGGGAAGAAATCAGGTGCAATAGTCGCGAAATTAGAAAATGTTGATTTTGCTTACGATGAAAAAATACTTTCTGATTTTTCTAGTGTCATTCGTCGTGGCGATCGAGTCGGCATCATAGGAAAAAATGGTACTGGCAAGAGCACATTACTCAAACTGATACTGGGTGAATTAGAGCCTAGTGGGGGAACTATTACACTGGGCACCAATCTGGAGGTGGCCTATTTTGATCAGCAACGAGAGAACCTCGATTCTGCTAAGACTGTCAAAGATAGCGTGGCCGATGGCAATGATTATGTTGATATAAATGGCGTGCGAAAGCATGTCGTCGGGTACCTAGGCGACTTTTTATTTCCTCCGCATTATATGAATGCGAAGGTTTCTAGACTTTCTGGAGGAGAGACCAATCGGTTGTTGTTGGCGAAGCTATTTTGTAAACCCGCGAATATCCTGGCCTTGGATGAGCCAACTAATGATCTGGATATAGAGACTTTGGAGCTTCTAGAGGAGCTGCTGACGGACTTCAAAGGCACCATTTTGCTAGTGAGCCACGATCGCGCTTTTTTGGATGCAATAGTCACCAGCACCATGGCCTTTGACGAGGGGGCTGGGTTGAGGGAGTTTGTAGGAGGTTATACGGATTGGTTAAGACAGCGAGACGAAGCCCTTGAAGTCAGTCCGGTAATCGAACAAAAACTAATTAAAAAGAGAGAAAGCGGAGGTTCTTCGGCAGGACTCAAGAGGCTTGGTTATAAAGAGCGACGAGAATTAGAAAAACTTCCAGAAATCATCGAGCAATTGGAGCTAGATATAGATGCGATGAACATTAAAATGAGTGATCCGACATTCTATAACCAAGAAAAGGCACTGGTGCAACAGTTGGCGAGCAAGCTCTCCGACGCCAACCAAAAACTAGAAGAGGCTTATTTTAGATGGGAACAGCTGTCTGAGCGAGAAGCAGTTCAATAAAAAACTGGCTGTGGGTGTCCAAGTGATTGCGTAAGAAGTTAAGATTGATTGTCGTTCAAAGGTTTATAGTTAGTAAATATTGGGAGAACTGATGGATTTGTCTGTTGTTGAGTATGAAAAAATTGGAGCGATTGCACACGTTAGGTTGAATCGTCCAGATAAACTCAATGCGATGAACGATGCTATGCACGAAGAGCTGGGGCTGATTTGGGAGGATTTCCGTGACGACAAAAAGCTGCGTGTTGCAATTCTTTCGGGCAATGGCCGTTGTTTCAGTGCTGGAGCTGACTTGAGTGGCGGTGCGCCGGTCGATTATCGGTATCCTCGAGAATTCCCGGATATCTCCCAGACTCGAAACGTGTTCAAGCCGATTATCGCCGCTATGCATAGTCACGTCGTTGGTTACGGATTGTGGATTGGGTTAGATGCAGATATACGCATAGCAACTGAAGACGTCACCTTTTGGTTGCCCGAACCCCAATGGGGTATCGCGACCATTCCAGCCGCCTGGTTTCCTAAGATCATGCCCTGGGCGATCGCCTCTGAATTATTGCTCCAAGCCGAACGCATAGATGCCGCCCGCGCATATCAGGTCGGAATGTTGAACAAGGTCGTTCCTTCGGGTCAGTTGATGGAGGAGGCTCAGCGTGTGGCAGAGCGGATTGCTTCTTTAAGCCCGATGGCGGTTCAAGGTATGAAGGAATCGATGGTTCGCGCGGCCAGTTTAGATTACGCGGCAGTGGACCAAATCACTGATTGGGTTCAGACCAGGGTCATGAATTCTGATGATCGGAAGGAGGGGGCTAAGGCGTTTACCGAAAAGCGAGAGGTCGATTGGCCGGGTAGTTAACGATAATTCCTATCTAACTGTAACTTCTAGGAGGTGGAATGAAATATTCAGTGGCGTTTGCATCAGAAGTGGATTCTTGGAAGTGGGCTAAGCGGGCTGAAGAGTTGGGTTTTCATGCCGCGTGGTTTTATGACACTCAGTTGCTTAATCCTGATGTGTTTATTTGTATGGCTCTAGCCGCGCACGAAACCTCTAGCATTCGATTAGGCACGGGTGTGCTGGTACCTTCTAATCGTATCGAGCCGGTTGCGGCAAACGCGCTGGCATCTTTGAATCAGCTGGCGCCTGGGAGAGTTGATTTTGGTGTGGGTACTGGGTTTACGGCTCGACGAACAATGGGCCAGGGAGCGATTCCTCTAAAACGGACTCGGCGCTACATCGAGACAGTGCAGTCCATGCTAAGAGGTGAGACTGTTGAGTGGACGGATAGCGATGGCAGTCACAAAGTGAGATTCTTAGATCCGGATTTGGGTCTTATCAATATTGATGATGAGATACCCTTATGGTTTTCGGCCTTTGGCCCCAAAGCCCAACAACTTACCGCGGAGCTAGGCGCCGGTTGGCTCAACTTTGGTGTTGCGAATGTAGAAGAAGCACTAAAATTGATGAGAACGGTTTGGATAGACAGTGGTCGTGACGAATCAAAACTTCAGAGTAATTTATTTTTCTTGGGCTCGGTACTCACGGGTGATCAAGGTGTAGACGAAGCTCGGATTATGGCTCAAGCGGCGCCCGCGACAGCGGTTTTGTTTCATAATCTAGCCGACGAAGTGGGTCCAATGGGAGGAGCAAATATCGATTTGGGACCAATGTCTAATGTGCTTGCGGATTATTTGCGTGAACATGAAAAATATGAGCCCAAAGACGGTCGATACCTGGAAAATCACAAGGGCCACTTAATGTATGTCAGACCAGAGGAGATTCATGTTACGCCTGAATTGGCAAAAGCGACTACGTTAACGGGAACTCACGATGAGCTTGTATCTCGCCTTCGTGGAATTAAAGAGGCTGGATACACTCAAGTGACCGTGCAATTGGTACATGGTCACGAAGAGGCGCTAGAAGATTGGGCGAAAGTTTTTGACGACATATAGGAAAGTTTGTAATCGACATCGCGTATTAGGGATTCTAAGTGTTAGCTTTAACTGTGTTAAAGAATCGCAGAATCAATCTATCGAAAATGTTTAAGTTATCTTGATAAATATTCTCGTTGTTAAACATGATCGAAATCTTTCTGGTGAAAGCACCTCCCGAGTATACGCGAATGTGACTAATGCTTTCTGAGACTCTTTCAGCGCTGAGTATGGGGGTCTTTGGATTTAGCATCTCAAGGACTTCTTCTGCATTGTCTTCGCCGATTTGGGTAACGTCAATTTTGTCCAGTACATGACCGTCGATCATCAGTTTCCCTGAAAATGTACCATCCCAGGTAAACGAACTTGTGACTGTTACTTCATGATTTTGATGTTGGACGACCCATTCTTTGTAGTGTTGCTTGCTCAATAGACGCTTCTGAGGTCAGGAGTTGATTCGATAGCGTATCAGGATCATTGGGTTGTCTCTCTAATGGTCATCTGTAGCCTAGCATAGTAATTTTATTCATTTCAGGAGGGTATTTATGAATTGGGAAGCTATAGGAGCAATGGGCGAGATAGTGGGTGCGTTGGCTGTTTTGGCGACTCTTTATTATCTCTCAGGGCAAATAAAGATTAACTCGCGAGAAATTGAACGGGCCAATGATTATCAGAGTGCGCAGTCCATATTGGGGATGAATGGACTTTACGTGCAGATCTGGCAACCGATCATGCAGGATAACGAACTTGCCACTATCTACTTAAAGGGGATTAGCGATGAACCAATGTCGAAGGTAGAGGAATTGCGTTTTTGTACCTACATAAATACGTTTTTAGCCTTGATTGAGGCCCTTATGAATCAAAATGAGGCGGGTATCGGGTTTGATGAACTTAATGATGAGGTGGGCGCTACTTTTGCATTGATGAATCCCTATTTGGAGAAAATACTTAATTGTGTCGTTGGCCGGAAATGGCTCGCCGAAGAGGCGCCCTCGTTATTCACACAGGAGTTTTTGGGAGCTTTGACCGAGCATGGTCCATTGCCAGCTTAATATCTGTGATGGCTTTAATGCTGATTGCGCTGACAGTTTTGCTGGAACGACTGCTTGTCTAGATTAATAGGATCAGAGAGATGCTTTCATTTCGCCGTCTTATCCTTTAATTTTCGGGGATACCGGAGTAGCTAATGGACTTTACAGGGAACCTCAACTTTTCTTATCCGCTGGATTCATCGGATGATCAGCCTTTTGACCAGTCTAGGTTGAATCGACCAACCGCTATTCGAGATGCACGGGTTTCTTTTGGAAAGTTGGGGTCGGCGAAAAACTCTACAGAACTGCTCACGGATGGTGTGGGATTCGTTCTGGTGAGTTCAGATTCTCAGGTGAGCGATTGGAGTGACACAGATCAGATTGCTTCGCTTTACTATGCCGAAACGCACGCCATGATAAGCAGCCTTTTGCCTGAGGCAAATGTACTATCTATTGATACCCATACTTATCGTGATGAAGACAGAAAGGAGCATTACTATGTCGATGGGATTCAGTATGGTCCACCGGCACTTGCAGTTCACAACGATTACGCGGACTCCATCAGCGATGATGGAGCCTCGGTCACTCAGAGCTTTGTGGATATTATTGGTCTGCCAAAAGGGAAACGAATCATAGGTCTTAATGTTTGGCGGTCCGTCTCATTAAAACCCTTGGAGCGATTCCCTTTAGCAGTATGCGATAGAACTTCTATCGACTTGAAGGACCTAGAGTACTACCTAAATCCCAATGCGCCCGTTCCGTTCAATGCTCATTATTGCAAGCCCAATAAAGGACAACGCTGGTACTACTATCCTGGTATGGATCGCAGCGAGGCATTGGTATTTTTAACTTATGATTCCAGCCCTAGGCAGGGAGCGTTTTTCACTCCGACACTGCATACGGCTGTGGATATGCCTGATTCTGACAATTTACAACCTCGCCAGAGTGTCGAGGTCAGGGTTTTTGCGCAGCTTCCATTTTCAGAGTAATACTGGATAGTCCTTATTTCGGCTGCTTGTTGGTTCTTTTTTTCTCAGATAAATTAGGAATTCATCATTTGGTACGAGCGTAAGTATGGTCTCAACGAAACATCTTTTGCATCCAGAGCTCCAGGTCATGGCTGATGGGCCATTCCTCCCCGAGCTCAATGACGAAAATTTAAATAAGGCTCGAGTCAATATGGCTGCGCAGGCAGTTGGTTTGACAGATCCTGAGTCTTATGGAGTCAAACGAACGGAAATATTTGCATCTCAAGTGGATGGCCCGGATGTGCGCTGTTTGCTGTACGAGCCCCAAGAAAGAAACGACGAGCTGACGGGTGGTTACCTGCATATACACGGTGGGGGTTACTTGTTTGGTTCTCCTGATGGGTCGGACCTTTCCAATTTGTTGCTGACTTCGAAGCTCGGTATTGTCGTGTTGTCGGTTGATTATCGTTTGGCACCTGAGCACCCAATACCGGCTCCCTTAGATGATTGCTATGCCGGTCTGTCTTGGTTACACCGCAATGCCAAGGACCTTGGGGTAGATTCTCAACGAATCGGTATAGGAGGGGAAAGTGCAGGAGGAGGTCTTGCTGCAGCACTTGCTATCAAAGCCCGTGATGCGGGGGAATATGCCGTCTGTTTCCAGGCGCTGACCTATCCGATGTTAGATGATCGCACTGGCACCGAAGAGCAGCCTGGAGATCCTTTGGTAGGAGAGTTCGTCTGGACTCGTCAGTTGAACCAATACGGTTGGAGTCGATATTTGGGAGATGCTAATCGAGAGGCTCCACAAGTTCCAGCTCGTGTGGGCTCTTTTGAAGGGCTGCCACCAACCTGGATGTTTACGGCGACTTTAGATCTTTTCCGAGACGAAAACATCGATTACGCGCGTGGTTTGATGGAGGCTGGCGTTTCCTGCGATCTATTGGTTTATCCGGGAGCGTGCCACGGTTTTCAAGGGGTCGAAGGCTCTGACCTTAGTAAGCGCTATCGTAAAGATTTTGTGGCGGCATTGGAGAGAGGCTTAAGCTAATGGTAACGTGAGATAGCGTGTTAACCGATTTACTTTTGTAGATCTAGATGAAACAATTTCGTTAACTTGTTAACCGCAAGGCTCTGATTATGGATCGTTCGTTCTTAACAGATATCAAACAGGAGATGCCGCCTTATGCGGCTAGAATTTATGCGGCTATGGTTGCCGATGGCTCTCAAGTTGTCTACGAGCGGTTTGTTGAAGACTTAATTAGCAGAATGCCTAATCCTTACAATCTTATCGATGTCGGCTGTGGCCCTGGGCATGTAACAGAGCTGCTGGCTAAGCGACTCCCCCAAGGAAAAGTTGCCGGTATAGATCTATCTGATGTTCTCATTGATATCGCCCGAGAAAAACGCGAGAAACTCTCTAACTTAGGATTCGAGGTCGGGAATGCCTTAGATTTGCCCTATTCAAATGAGCAATTCGATGGCGCGGTTTCGGTCAACTCGATCAAGGCGTGGCCAGATCGGCAGCTTGGTGTTGATGAGATGGCTAGAGTGGTGAGGTCTGGGGCTAAGGTGGCGGTGTTTGAGTGTGATCCAGATTGCTCGAAAGAGGCTGCGCAGAATTTCTGTTCGATGTGGTTAATGACCATGGGTTTGCCCGGGCATGTTGTTGCCCGAATGGGGCGTGCTTGGCATTTTCGACATTTTGTGGCGAGTTCGGGTGCTCGGCACTTGGAGCTGCGAGAATTATTATTGAATGGGGGGCTGATCGAAGTTGAATCTTTCTCCTATTCCGACCAACCCTTCGCTTTTGCAATCGGAACAAAAGTTTAAATTGTAACTTTTTGTTTTTTTGTTTCCCAATTTAACACGGTGTTGATTGCTGTCTGGTGGATGAAGAGGTAAAGCGGTTACACTCAAATATTCAATTATGATGAGTGTCAGTATGAAGAAAAAATTGTTTAGAGATGGACCTTACTCGGATTTTTTTTCCCAAGGTGTACAAGTGGGTAACGTGCTGACTTTAGCTGGGCAGCTTGGTACTGATTCAGATGGCAACACCCCCGGCGATATGAAAGGTCAGGTTGAGATTTGTTATAAAAATATTAAGAGTATCCTCGCAGAGTTTGGGGCTTCGATGGACAATATTATTGACGAAACCTGGTTTGTTACTGATATGGATGAGTGCATGCAAAACGTAGCAGACATATTTGAGGCAAGAGAGGCTGTATATGAGCGTAAACCGGAAGTTAGCCAGACACTTATTGGAGTCTCTGCGTTGGTTACTCCCGCTAATAAAGTTGAGATCAAGTGTATTGCTCAGCTAGAGCTTTAGAACACTTCGTCACGCTCCGGTTTAGCTAGGCATTTACCGCGCTACGGGTAATACTCGCTCCAATCTTTGCCTTCTGGGTGTACCTCGTGGGTTTCTGGAAGTTGAATCCAGGGGAGTTGTCTTTTAGCCCAAATGTGCTTGTTGATTGTTATCTCTTCAGGGTGTTCGAGTGACCCAATATGGACCGTTGTGATGGCGGGTCTGGAAGAATTGTCGGCGTAGAGAGTGGAACCACAATGTCCGCAAAACCAGGTGACGAGCGTATTGCCTGATTCGGACTTACGTTGCCTGGATACTGGTTGTCCTTTCGTGATGGTCAAACTCTTAGAAGGAACGTGCATACAAAGTAAAAAAGCACTGGCACTCAATTTTTTGCATTCCTGGCAGTGACAGGCGTACGCAACATAGGGCGTGGTATTAAGTACGTAACGGCAGTTGCCACATTGGCACCCGCCCTTGGCTGGTATGTTAAGCATCTACTGGGATCGCGCTGACTGTTGATTTCTCATGAGTTCGGCCGGGCCATTTTAATCTACATTACGGAACAAGAGCTTTTCTGGCAGGCTTTTTAAGAAAATTTCAAAGGCATTAATTGTCCAGTCCGTTCTGTGTGGGCCGCATATTTGACCGCAGAACACATGATCCGGGGCCATCCCCTCTGGCTCGACGCGGATTAGTTTGTTGTGTTGATTGGGAAATCGATTGTGGGCAGTTCTCGCAGCTGCGGAGTTGATCGTTGGATCGTTCTCCATATACATGGTGGCTAGAGGAATGTCTACGAGCTCTAACTTTTGTTGGTTGGCCCAGTTAACGGTCTTTTGCATTTCGATCAAGGCCGAGATGGGTTGTTGGGTCGTCCAGTATTTTGCTTGTTCTTCGTTGGCTGGCACCCATGAACGAACGCGGCCGCCAAGTAATAGGCGTATTAGGTGGGAAGTAATTGGCCAGGTGAGCAAAAAACCGATCCCTGGGCGAATCTTGAAATTGGGAGACATGAATAATAACGAAGAGACCTGTTTTTTTATTGTGGATTGAGTTGCCAACCAGATTGCCAATGGTGCTCCGGTTGAGACGCCGATAATGATGATATTTCGACCAAGTTTCGAGGCAATTTGTCCCTGATGGTCTAACGACCTGATCCAATCTTCCGCTGTTGCCTTCATCCCTTCGGGGCCCGTTCCGTGACCAGCGATTCGACACTGCAGTAGATTCGCGTTGAAACGCCGTGCCAATGTT
This sequence comes from uncultured Pseudomonadales bacterium, assembly GCA_964647295.1. Lineage (GTDB taxonomy): Bacteria > Pseudomonadota > Gammaproteobacteria > Pseudomonadales > Azotimanducaceae > UBA4421. The sequence continues at coordinate 910 of CAZYHH010000088.1, read as the reverse complement.
GAGGCTACAGGATCGGTTTCCTTCCAGGTGGCGCTAAACCCATGAATGTATATAAAAGCAAGTTCGGTTGCTTGGGGGTTGTCGGGATTGGCGAATTGAATATTGGCTTCGGTGCCTTCTATCAGGTTCGCCGTTTGGTCTTCTGATTGACGTAAGTTTTTTGCCAGGATGGATAAATCTTGCTCTTCGATTTCCTCTGAATAAACCTTAGGGTCTAGGCGCGGTTTGGTGATCCATAAGAAAACGAGGCCGAGTATTAGTAGGATAGATGTTAAGGAGTCTGGTTCCATGGCTTTTTGTTTAGTCGTCCTAAAAAAATGCTTGGTTAAACTAATGTCGGTTTCTGCGTACGATAACCCAGAGAACTCAAATTTTCACTGTGAGTGGTCGCATCTACTTTGTACTACCATCAGCAACACAGACTCAGCACGGTGGTGATAAAGTGGGTTACCGAAAGCGAAAAGGGAGTGAAAGCGATGGACCTTGAACAACGACTGATGCGAGTAGAGAGCATCGAGCAAATTCGAGCAATGAAAGCACATTATTGTGATTTGTGTGACGATGGGTATGACGCAGACGCGCTGTGCAAACTCTTCACAGATGAAGCGGTCTGGGATGGTGGTAAGCTCGGTTATTACGAAGGGATAGAGAACATTCACAGTTTTTTTGTTGATATGCCTAATGTCATGTCCTTTGCGATCCATAACGTAACGAATTCAGCGGTGGAGCTCAGTGAAGACGGTCAATCTGCACTTGCTCGCTGGTATTTGATCCAGATGGCCACGCAAAAGGAAAAAAACATGGCGGTATGGCTTACGGGTCGATACGTTGATCAACTCGTTTTAGATGATGGTGTTTGGAAGTTCGAACATGTTTCTTTGAGTGCGCGTTTTTATTCACCTTACGATCG
>CAZYHH010000087.1:0-10570 GCA_964647295.1 uncultured Pseudomonadales bacterium | reverse complement strand
GTGATTGGGAAAAAAGGGATTAATCTTAAAGATAAATGGAAATTTGGGCCTGCGGCTTATTTGGGCCTTCAGATCGCTGGATTCCCCAATTTTTTTATGGTGACTGGTCCGGGGAGTCCGTCGGTTCTATGTAATATGCTGGTGGCTATCGAACAGCATATTAACTGGATAAGCGACTGCATTTCGCATATGGAAGGTAATGCATTGACTCGTATCGAACCGACGGAGCAGGCTGAGGAAGAATGGGTGGCACATGTTAATCAGGTGGCGGAAGGGACGATGTACACGGCGCCAAGCTGCAACTCATGGTACCTGGGTGCGAACATTCCCGGAAAGCCGAGGATATTTATGCCTTATGTCGGGGGCTACCCTCAATATAAGGCCAGATGTGATGAGATTGTAGCCAATGACTATGAAGGATTCTCTATTGTCTGATGCTTGATCCGTAAAGACCTGTATAAGAGTTTGCGGCCGAGTAATTGATAGATTGAAAGATGACTATTTAGGGGAAATCGATGACGCAAGAAATAGATTCATCAACCGAAAAATACCTCAGAGGGAAATATGCGGTGGTGGGTGTTGGTGAGACCGGCTACACCCGAGGCTCTGGCGTAACGACTCGTGTTCTGGGTACAAGGGCTGTGCGTGCGGCGGTCCAAGACGCGGGACTAGATATGTCACAAATAGATGGCATGCTTTCCTATAGTTTTAATGATTCGACTCCTTCTCCAGTGATATCCGGTGATCTGGGGATGCGACTGAATTTTCACATGGACGTCTACGGGGGAGGGTCAAGCATCGAGGCCCTGGTGGGTATCGCTATAGGAGTGATCGAAGCCGGCATGTGTAAAACGGTGGTCATTTACCGAGCCATGAATGGGTTCAGCCAGGTCAGGATTGGTGGGACTGGTCGCGGAGGGCGTTCACCACTGTCGGGTGACGGGTTATTCACTAGAGGTATCGGGCTGATGAGCGCGGGTCAGATGTTTTGCCATACGTTTATGCGCCATATGTACGATTACGGTACGAAGCCGGAGCAGGTCGCCAGTGTAAAGTCGATCCACTCGGAGCACGCTTCAAACAACCCGAAAGCGTTTTACAAGAATCGAGTGAGTGTGGAAGACGTCCTATCCAGCCGGATGGTAGTCAAACCGTTACACTTATTAGATTGTTGTGTGGAAACCGATAATGGGACGGCCATAGTGGTCACCAGTATAGATCGAGCCAAGGACTGCCGACACGTTCCGGCTGTGATCCAATCGGTCGTGGGTCGTTGTATGAAACCGAGATCTGACATGCATTATCAATCAGGCCCCATCTCAACTGTGGCCGGTCACTATGCAAAAGACCTTTTATGGCCAAATGCAGGTCTGGGGCCTGAGGACATAGATGCCACCGGCTCTTATGATGCGTTTACCTTTACTACTATGTTACAGCTTGAAGACTATGGTTTTTGCAAGAAGGGAGAGGGGGGAGACTACGTCAGTTCCGGTATCATGCGTTTGGGTGGCGAACGACCCAACAATACGAGTGGAGGCCATCTTTGTGAGGGATACACACATGGGATCAATATGGTTATTGAAAATGTGCGTCAATTGCGACATGACGTAGATGATTCTTGTCCGCGAGGCGAAGATGGCGTCGTCCGCCATACCTATGATTACAGTGAAGGAGGCTGTCGTCAAATCAGAAACGTAGAGCTAACGGCTAACCTGGGTTGGGGTACGCCTGGCATGGGATCCGCAATGGTTATGGCCAGGGGAGCCTAGCCGTGGCGTTGGAAGGCGAGTACATGGGCATGCCTGTCGCGATAGATGACCTGGATCGCGATAATCAAAGTTTTTATCGTTTTTGTGGACAAAATGAATTGAGAGTTCAGGAATGTCGAGCGTGTCACTTGAGAAGACTGCCGCCCACTTCGGCGTGCCCTTTTTGTTCATCTGAAGACATGGAATGGAGCCTGGTTAGTGGGCAAGGTACCGTCTACTCTTACGGTGAAGTGCATCATGCGATACAAGCGGCGTTTAAGCCTCATCTTCCCTACCATTTGTTGTTAGTGGAGTTGGATGAGCAAAAGGATAATCCTAAACCATACGATGGATTGAGATTGCAGGGTAATCTTGCTGAACCTGATGGGAACCTGGCAAAAGCTGAAACGGTTAAGCGGGTTGGCATTGGGTCCCGGGTTAGAGTCGTTTTCAAGCGCTTAGGCAATGAATTAGCGATGCCCCTATGGACCATCGATGCGGATTCTGAGCAGCCTGAAAATCCCTGGCGTTATCCCATCGAATGATCTGATCTTATTTCACTGATTAGTTTTTCTTCGTTTGGAAATTCGCCGGTTATGTTTTTCGAGTAAACCAACTTGGCACCCTGTTCAACATCGAATATGCCGTTGCTGCCTTTTACTAAATCGACTGTGCTCTCGAAAGATTGTTTTAGTTTCTCGGCCAAACTGACCGCCATTGGTTCATAGTTTCACTGAACACAGTAGGTAATACGAAATTGCATGGTTAGTCTCTTAGTTTAGGGTATATAATTATCTAACAGGTTTTTGTGGTACTTTTCCAGTCATTAGAAGCCTTAGAGAATAGTTTTATGTCAGATACTAAATTGCCCGAGGGATTTGATTGGCGCCGTATAACGCCTGAAGATTCGCCGAGGACTCCCGAAGATTTATTTGAAGATCTTAATTATCTCAATTTGTCCAAAGCGGATTTATCGGTTGGTGATCCAGCGTTTTTGTTTTCCGGAGAGGTGTACGATTTCAGCAGTGGTCGCAAAGAAAGTACCGGAGAGAAATTTGATTTGGAAACACGTTTTCAGCATAAACCAGTCGCTTTGATTTTTGGTTCCTATACCTGACCGCCTTTTCGAGTTCAGTTGGAACTCCTGCACAAAATATACGAATCTTGGTTCAGTAAGGTAGATTTTTTAGTGGTCTATATCAAGGAGGCGCATCCAGAGGATGGGTGGGTTGTTTCTATGAATCGTGAAGAGAACATATTGATAGAAGATCCAAAGACCAAGGAAGATAGGATTGGTGTAGCGGAATCCTGTGCGATTAATCTGACGATAAAAATCCCGGTACTAGTCGATGAGATGGATGATAGGATAGCCTCCGCATACGGCGCATTGCCGGACCGGCTCTATTTGATTAATCAAAAGGGCGAGATCGAGTTTCAGGGTGATCCCGGGCCATGGGGTTTTGACCCCAATCGATTGGAGTTGGCTATCGAAAAATTGGTTGGCTGAGTAAAAGTGATTTTTGATGATTTTAGTGATGAGTGAGATCATGGTTTACTTACGTTCATTGCGTTCTTTTTTGTCATCGGTTGAATTGATGGCGGGTTGTAGAGCGTAGCAGTTTCAGTGGTCGCTCTTGAATTACGAGTTCTATTTTCTTTTGGGGATGGCTTTTGCGTACTAGATATTACGTCTTTTCTCTAACCGTATTGCTTTTCGTCGACAACCTCGCCTTTGCTCAGATCTCTGGTGAAGCTATAGCCCTTTCTGGGCGACCCTTATTGGATGGAAAGGTTCTTGGGGAAGTACTTTGGGAAAAAGCTAAGCCTATGACGGGTTTCGTTCAGGTAAAACCCACCGAAGGTGATCCGGCTTCTCAGAAAACGGAAGTGTTCGTGGGCTATACCGCCGATAGCCTTTATGTGGGGGTTGTCTGTTATGACGACGAGCCTGGAAGCATTATCTCGTCGAGTAACAAAAGAGACTCAGACCTAGACGAAGAGGATAGTTTTAGGCTGGTCATCGATACCTTTCAAAGCGAACAAGATGGGTTTGTGTTTGGTACTAACCCGTCGGGTATCGAATACGATGGACAGATTGCCAGTACCGAGATGAGTCGTTTTGGTTCTAGCGGATTTAATATGAACTGGGACACCAGTTGGAATGTTGTCAGTCGAATTCATAATCGTGGCTGGTCGGCCGAATTTGAGATACCGTTCAAATCCCTGCGTTATGGGTCGGCAGAGACTCAGGAGTGGAACATTAATTTTCAACGGAATATACGTAGGACCAATGAAGTTGTCTTTTGGTCTCCGCTCCCGGTTCAGCATGGTTTGAATCGGCTTTCACTGGCTGGTTCATTGAAGGGTATGCAAGTACCACCGCAGAGAAACCTCAATCTCACCCCTTATGTCATGGGCAAAAATAACTCAGGTGGATTACTAGAAAATAGCGAAAGTGAAGAAGAAGCGGGATTTGACTTAAAGTATTCCTTGACGCCCAGTTTGACGTTAGATGTCACTTATAATACGGATTTTGCCCAGGTAGAGGTCGATCAACAACAAGTTAACTTAGATCGATTTAGCTTGTTTTTCCCCGAGAAAAGGCCATTTTTTCTGGAAAATGCTGGGTTATTTTCAGTGGGTGATCCGCAACAAATTGACCTATTTTTTAGCCGGCGGATTGGGATTGGCGATGGGGGTGTTCAATTGCCGATAACAGGCGGAATTCGTGTTTCAGGCCGAGTTGGAGAGGCGACTAACCTAGGGCTTTTGCAGATGCGTTCTGAGGCTGTGGATGATGTCGCTTCGGAGACCGACTTCACCGTGGTAAGAGTTAATCAGGAGATGTCTAACCGTTCCTCGATTGGGATGCTGATGGTGAATAAGGAAGATAACTTTGATGATAATCAGACTTATGCGGTGGATGGGGTCTGGGGTATTGGTGATAACACGACGCTTAAGGGGTTCGTAGCCAAAACCGATACCCAGGGTATTGATCGACAAGATCATGCCTTAAGGCTATCGGGTGCCTATGATGGGCAACTCTGGTCTTATAACGCAAAATATTCAGAGGTAGGGGAAGGGTTTAATCCAGAAGTTGGATTTTTATCAAGAAAAAATTATCGTCATACAAGTATATACGCGGCTAGACGAATTCGATTAGGCGGTTCCACGAGGTTGCTGGAGTTAAGGCCGCATGCGAATTATCAGGGGTATTGGAATTTTGATGGTATTTATGAAACCGGTCGGGTTCATATTGATAACCTTATGTTCTGGAAAAATGGCGCAAGCTTATCTACGGCGGTCAATTTTACTCATGAATCGGTGGTCGATGCTTTCGACATTGTCGACGGCGTTACAGTTAGTCCCGGAGATTATGATCATCAAGAGCTCACCGTCTATGCGTCGACGGATAAGAGTGCGCCCCTAAATTTCGGTGTGCGTTTTGTCGCGGGCGGCTTTTTCGGGGGTAACAGAATTACTACCTCGCCGAATCTAGGGTATCGAATTGGGGATCAATTCAAGGTTAACCTTTCGGTTAATCATAATGATGTGGAGGTTCCTGGAGGAGAGTTCAGGTTTAAGTTGTCTCAGCTCAAGCTATCGTATTCATTTAGTTCAAAAATTTCGCTCCAGGCTTTCATTCAACACAATGAAAGGGACGACGTATTTGCGACCAATATTAGATTTTCCTGGCTCAGGTCTGCTAATTCGGGACTATTTGTCGTTTATAATGAGACAGACGATGATGTTTTACACCCAGGCCGCCCCCGCAAGGAATTTATCTTGAAGTATAGCCACATCTTCGAACTGCTTAAGTGATACTAGATCGCGAGATACCATCTAAAATCAAATAGAAGTCTTACCATAAGAAATATAGCGGAGCTGATAAAACATGGATAAGAAGATCGTTGAAGAGCGGATTAGCCAACTAGAGTCCTTGTTAGAGTTTCAAGAGCAGACAATTTCTTCTTTAAGTGATGAATTGTTTGTGCAACAGGCTAAGCTCAACGAATTTGATCGGACATTGAGAGCGCTAGTTAAAAGTTACAGAGATAACCTGCCTCAGGCAGATCTGAATGACGAAATCCCTCCTCACTATTAAGTCGATAGGAAAGGGAATGGTGGCCAGAGGCAGAATCGAACTGCCGACACGAGGATTTTCAGTCCACTGCTCTACCGACTGAGCTATCTGGCCACGGGCGTATTTTGCCTCACTAACCCTTTACTAGCCAGTTAGTCTGGTAAAAAACTTAGTACTACGATTCTGGTTCAAAACCTTCTACTGAGTCGACCTCTTCGTTGTTGAAGAAATGCCACATTTGAGTCTGTAGATAGCGGCGAATCGCAGGGTCAACCAGGGATAGTTGTTTTTCGTTAATTAGCATTGTTTGAAACGCTAGCCATTCTTGCCATGCCTTTTCAGAAATTTGATTATAGATTCTTTCGCCATCTGGACCCGGGAAAGGTGGACTATCCAGCCCTTCTAGTTGAGCACTATACTTTATGCAGTGAACGGTTCTATTCGTCATGTGACTAAGCGTTATATAAAGAATCAAATACTAGTTTATCTGCTTTTGAAATGCCGAGGGTTTGATCGTTCAGTAAATTAGTAGGTAAAACCCACATTGTCGATGAGTCCGATTTCACTTCGGTATGTTTTGTCTTTGAAAGTAAGATGTACACGGGCTCGATCTGAAGATGAAAGTGACTAAAGGTGTGTTGAAATCTATCCCCTAATTTAGATTGTTTTATGCTTGAAGGCTTAAGGCCAAGTTCATTACATAAATCTTGGGGCTCGGTCTCGATCGATCTTTCAATCGCACCCCAGAGCCCCTGCCATACTCCTTTTCTAATTCTTTGTTCGATCAGAACTTCGCCCTTATTATTGCTAATGATGAAAAATCGGGTTTTTCTTTCCGGTTTTTTCATTTGTGGTTTTTTGCTCGGAAATTTAGCAACGCTGTCTTTGATAAAAGCTTCACATTTTCGATTGATCGGGCAGTCCTCACACTTGGGTTTCGAGCGAGTACAAATCGTTGCGCCTAGGTCCATAATTGCTTGTGTGTAGATTTGAAAATGAACTTTTGGGGTGTGTTTTTCAGCTAAATCCCAAAAGTTTTTTTTGATCTGAGAGTTTTCTGGGTAACCGGAAATTGTGTGGAATCGGGCAAGCACTCTCTTAACATTTCCGTCTAAGATCGGCGCGGGAGTTTCCATAGCAATTGAAAGTATCGCTCCGGCAGTTGAACGCCCGATACCAGGTAATTTTTCGAGAGATTCTGAGGTTGATGGAAATTTGGATTTGTGTTCTGAAACAATGATTTGAGCCGCTTTGTGAAGGTTTCTCGCGCGAGCGTAATACCCTAAACCTGACCAGTACCCAAGCACCTCGTCGATTGTTGACCGAGACAAACTGTCAATATCTGGAAACTGACTTATGAACCTTTCGAAATACGGGATGACTGTCGATACTTGTGTTTGTTGGAGCATGATTTCAGAAATCCAAACTCGGTATGGATTGATCTGGCGTTGCCATGGCAGGTCTTTCCTACCATGATCGCTGTGCCATTTGATTAGTTGCCGTGCAAACCAGTCCAATTCGGTAGATTACCCTTAAATAGAATTTCGGTTATCTTAGCAAAAGTAAAGAACCGACAAATAATCAAAGGAGTAAGGAGAGTTATTTTATGAGCGTAGGCGAGTTTGATCCTGCTAGTTTAGTTGAGGAGATAAGTGATGAAAACATTGACCAACTTTGCTCGCTAGTGGCCGATGGTGAATTGAAATTAGAGCCTGAAGAAATTTTAAGATACGCGACTTTCGTAAAGCACGAGGACTGGAAGAGAAAGGTTTCAGAAATTGGATCTAAAGCCCTAATGGAATTGATTCGGTTGTTTACCTTAGGTGAGGAGCAATATTCGGAATGGATCGCCGAAGAGAAATCGCCTGTCATTATTTTTGTCAGGGAATTGAAGTCGCGAGATCAGTTCGAGGATTCGATTAGACAATGGATCAAGAACAACACCAGCAATAAGTTTTTGCCTCATGGCAGTTTAATGGATCTTCTGTAGAATGCGTTTTCGAGAGCGCTTCTCGAAAGTCCCAATTCTTGATTTAGGATGAGTGAATCAATGGTCGAATCAAATAGAACTGCTAGTGTCGAAAGGAATACCTCCGAGACAAAGATTAAACTGAAATTAGATGTGGATGGTTCGGCAATTTCTAACATTCAAACAGGCATTCCTTTTTTCGATCATATGCTTGTTCAGATTGCCAAGCACGGAATGTTGGATCTAGACGTTTATGCGGAGGGGGATATCGAGGTTGATGCTCACCACACTGTGGAGGACGTGGGTATTGTTTTTGGTCAAGCTCTGGCAAAAGCGATGGAAGATAAGTCTGGTATTTATCGATATGGCCATGCCTCTGTTCCTTTGGATGAAGCGTTATCTAGGGTCGTAATTGATTTATCTGGGCGACCCGGATTGTTTTATGAAGTGCAGTATGCCAGGTCTCGAGTTGGAGACTTCGATTTGGATCTACTAAGAGAGTTTTTCCAGGGACTAGTTAACCATGGAATGGTGACCCTGCATTTAGATAATCTTAAAGGCGATAACGCTCACCATCAAGCCGAGACTCTGTTTAAAGCGTTTGGACGCGCTTTGCGTATGGCGGTTGCGAGAGATTCGCGAAGCGAGGGGGTTGTTCCTTCGAGCAAAGGCTCTTTGTAGTGATATTGGTTCCGGCAATCGATCTCAAAGAAGGTAGGTGTGTTCGATTAAAGCAGGGGAAGATGGATAAGAGCACGGTTTTTTCCGAAGATCCGGTGGCAATGGCAGAGCACTGGAAAAGTTTGGGGTGTCGTCGATTACACGTTGTCGATCTAGATGGGGCGTTTGCTGGTGAGCCTCAGCACCAAGAATTGATCCATAGAATCGTTGAGGTAATGGGTGAAGTGCCCGTTCAGGTAGGGGGAGGAATCAGAACGCGAAAAAACATTGAGGGTTACTTGTCTGCAGGTGTCTCAGCGGTTGTGTTGGGCACCAGGGCTGTTGAGGAGCCTGATTTTCTTGTTGATATGGCCGAGGCTTTTCCCGCTGAGATAATTCTGGGATTGGATGCTAAGCAGGGTATGGTCGCCACTCATGGTTGGGCCAACACTGAACGAGTCACCGCTCTTGATTTTGCTCATTCACTAAAAGGGTTGCCTTTGGCGGGGATGGTTTATACCGATATTGAAAGAGACGGTATGTTGGCCGGATTAAACATCGAATCAACTTGGGAGATTTCCAAGAAAAGTGGTATTCCGACCATTGCGTCTGGAGGAGTCCATGAGCTTAGTGATCTAGAGGCCTTAAAAATTGTTTTCAAAAATGATGTTAGTCTTTTTTTTGGAGCAATCACCGGTCGAGCTATATATGAAGGGACATTGGATTTTAGAGACGGTCAAGCGTTATTGGATAGCTAGAGGTAAGTTGGCTAGCAAAGACCAATTCAATATCTTCGGGCAGGTTTTTGAGCTTGGACACGAGAAAGGAGAGAGAGCTTGTGTATGGATGACCAATGATTAGCGCTTCATTCGTTTTTCTCGAAAGTGTGATAGCGCGAGTGAATGCCGCCTCCATGTTTGCTTCTTCTTTTATGTTATCCAGGAAAAAATCTCTGGAAACATTAGGCACATTAAATTCCTCTGCAATTTGTATTGCGATCGATTTGTTGCTCGTTTTGGAGTCCAAGAAATAGAGTTTGCGTTGCGCGAGTTTCGACATAAGCTTGCGCATCGATTCCTTTTTTATTGTTAGTAAGCTGCCTGTATGGTTTGATACTCCTATAGCGTTCTTCAATCTATTTAATGAAGCACCTAGGATGATGCTGTACTGGATTGATGACATGTATTCCCGCAACGCTATCCCCTCGACCCTGTTTTGTTGTTCATTTTCTGCTTCCATTGGCAGATGAATAATTACTTCTTTGTTCTTTTTTTTGGCATATTCCGCTAGAGTCAGGGTATTAGGTGCAAAGGGCAGGATTGCAAATGTGACGCGACCGGGCAGGTCGATTGCTCTTTTACCGGCTTTGTAGCTATAACCAAGATCATCAATAACAATTGCTAACTGGTTTGCATTGACGAGATTCACGAATAATAAAAGACTCAATAGCAATGAAAAAACCGATAATGACTTATTCACTGATTTTTGATCCAGGGTTCTGGGTCTATTGGTCGTCCGCGATGCCGTATCTCGAAATGAATTCCCGGTTCCTTTCGGCCACCACTGTTACCTGCTTCTGCGATTAGTTCTCCGCTTTCTACGAATTCGCCCTGTTTTTTATAGAGCGCCTCGGTGTTAGCGTAAAGGCTCATGTAATCATTGCCATGGTCTATGATTATTATCAGACCGAATCCCCGAAGCCAATCCGAAAATACGATCTGTCCCCGGGAGATTGCATGAACAGGCGTTCCGACTGGGGCCAGGATGTCTAAGCCTTGAGAGATTAAAGTATCCTGTTCTTCTTTTTCTCCAAATTTTTTAGAGATCTTGCCTTGAATCGGATTAGGCAATGAATTTTTTGAGCCAAGAAAAGGTTCAAGGTTTTGTGGCGACTCGGCTACTAACAATTCCCTTATTAATTCCTCTAATGACTCTCTCTCCTCCATTAAATCATGATATTCCAGTTTTTTGTCCTTTTGCTGAACTTCGAGTTCATCAATTTACGCTTTTCTTTTCGTTATTTTTTGACGCAGAATGCGAACGCTTCTATTGTTTTGTTTTATTGATTCTCGAATTTGTTCGTTGGTAGTTTGAGCGAGTTCATCGCTA
>CAZYHH010000086.1:9147-10799 GCA_964647295.1 uncultured Pseudomonadales bacterium | reverse complement strand
TACACGCGCTCTTTCTTAAGACCTCAATGGAACTTTAATGACGGCCTATCCGAAAGCACTAAATCCTCTTTGACCCCAGAACTTGAACACTGGCTAGGACTTGGACCAACAGCAAACGCTTTTGGCGGCGGCGCACTAAATTATCATTAATGTTAGAGTTTGTTAGGTAAACGGCTAACCCCACGACTAGATTATGACAGCGCTAGAAATACCTCTGCAACATCGGTCACTTACCGAACAACTTATGATCGATACCAGCGAAGAATTCTATCGTTCCATGAGCGAGCGCAGAAGTGTACGTGACTTTAGCAGCCAAACAGTACCTTATGACGTAATAAAAAATGCCTTGCTCAGTGCAGGTACGGCACCCAGTGGCGCTAACCAACAACCTTGGCACTTTGCCGTTACTACTGACCCGGAAGTTAAGTCCCGTCTGCGTACATTGGCCGAGAAAGAGGAAGAGCGCTTCTATGAAGACCGAGCCAGCAAAGATTGGCTGGAGGCACTACGACCGTTGGGGACCAACGCAGATAAGCCATTTCTTGAAATTGCTCCGGTGTTGATCGGTGTATTTCAACAGAAATTCCATGTCGATCAAGAAGGCACCAAACAAAAGCATTACTACCCTGCCGAGTCGACCGGTATCGCCTGCGGCTTATTGCTCAGTGCTCTACATCGCTCAGGATTAGTAACACTCACCCACACCCCTAGCCCCATGAAATTTATGAACGACATCTTTCAGCGTCCAAGGAGCGAAAAAGCATTCTTATTATTGGTGGTCGGTTATCCCGCCGATAATTGTCACGTTCCAGTCATTCACCGCAAAGATCTCAGCCAATTTACCAGTGCAGTGGGGGCGAACACGCCGTCAATTACAACGAAAACCTCAGATGCAACATAGGCAGGTTGGCTCTCCACTGATAAAGTCCGACACCTAAACAAGGGCAAGCCCATGAATAAGTCTTTTATCCTTCTAACACTGTTACTAAACAGTGTCTTAGGGTGGTCTGGTGAAGAATTATCGCTGAGGGAACGCGCCAAAAACCTCCATGATCGCATTTTGACATTAGACGCTCACGCTGACATTGAAATACCCGGCGAGCCTTCCAGTTACGTCGGCGCGGACGGCCTGTCCAAAGTCTCCCCTAAGAAAATGCGCGAAGGCAGCCTGAATGCGGTAGTCATGTCCGTCGCAGTCGGGCCAAAACCACGCACACCAGAAGGATATGCTGAAGCACGCCGCATCGCTGATAGAGAATTGAATGCCGTTAAAGCTTTGGTAGCAGAAACGGCCAGCCAATCAGTGCTTGCAACCAACTCCCACCAGCTCATTGATGCCCGCAAGTCAGGACAGAATGTACTCCTCTTAGGCCTACAAAATGCATTGATCCTGGGGACTGAGATCGATGCCATCGACAGCTTCTATGATGCGGGCGTGCGAGTATTTGCGCTAACTCATATGGGGCACAATGACTTTGCCGACTCATCACGACCACTATTCGATGCGTCGCTGGGTCGGCGCGAGCCCGATGCTGAACACGGAGGTCTATCTCCTTTGGGGAAAGCTGCGATTAAACGCATTAATTCGTTAGGAGGAATAATCGATATTTCTCAATTATGAGGGAAATAATAATTAAGAATGGTGGTGAAGT
>CAZYHH010000086.1:7699-9137 GCA_964647295.1 uncultured Pseudomonadales bacterium | reverse complement strand
CATCAACTTGTCAGCGACACCCGTGATTGCTAGTCACTCAAACGTTCGCACGCTAACAAATGTTAGCCGTAACCTCTCCGATGATGAAATTGATCACATCAGCGAAAAAGGGGGCGTAGTCCACATAGCGCCTTTTGCCGGATACTTGTTTGATTCCTCAGACTCAAAATTGGACGCGGCCATTCGAGCCATCCGTCGTGACGCAGGAGTAGACGAGGATTACCTGTATCCTTTCGAATTGTATTGGGAAATCAAAGACCCAGAAGTCAAAATCAGATTCTTGAGCGGTATACGCAAGCTGCTAGGTCCTATTACCCTGGATACCATGTTAAATCACTTAGATTATGTGGCTAAGCGCGCAGGGGTTGAACATGTAGGCATTGGCACCGATTTCAATCACGGCAGTGGTATTGAAGGATACCAAGACGCTACCGATACTTTAAATGTGACCATTGGCTTGATGCAGCGTGGTTACAGCAACGCTGATATTGAAAAAATCTGGGGCGGTAACTTTATGCGCGTCTGGGGTGAGGCAGAGCAAGAACGCCAAATCAAACACCCTTGAACATCTATTACTAGTCAAAGATCAACATTATCGTGTGTCAACGGTATCTTGCTTCAGTATGGCTCGCCCCATCTCCTCGTATCGACTGGCCTTGGAAAAAATCACATGATTACTGGCAATGGAGATATCCCTGACAGCACGTTGGATCGGGTTACTTAAAAAACCGCCACTGGCGCCGCTCTCTTCGCTAATTTGAAAGACCGCTTCCTTGCAGGTATACACGGCATAGGCTATGCGTGAAAGCCAATGGCTACGTTCCACGTTGCTTGCGGCACTGCGTTTTTTCATGACATCAGCCATGACATCACGGAAGATTAATTCTGCCGCAGCAATTTTCAATGAGGCTTCACCTATAACCCCACTCACGTCAGGCAAGGGAGATCCGGCCCGCAGCACATTATTTTCAATCTTCCGACGCATCTGATCGGAAAATTCAGTCAGTGCCATCTGCGCTGCACCCAATATTGGTAATCCCGCTGCAAACCCGAGCACCGACATAAGCGGCGTTCGATAGAGAGGCGCTGAGAATCTCTCTCCGATCCCCGAGGTCGCATCGAGGAACTGCTGGAAAGGTAAAGCATGATCTTCGGGGACAAATACATCCTTGATTTTGAAGTCCCAAGATCCTGTGGCACACATGCCGGTGACCTGCCAGGTATCGATAGGTTCGACGTCGGATTTGGGCATGAGAAAAAACGTGGGCACGGGTCCTTTTTCTACGTCCATGACCAGCCCGCCCGCCAGAACCCAGGTTCCGTGTACGATACCCGTCCCCCACTCCCATCGCCCGTTGAGAACATAGCCACCTTCAACCTTAGCTGCTTGACCGCTGCTGATATTAAGTGCGGCTGGAGCTAGTACATGATCATTGCC
>CAZYHH010000086.1:0-7689 GCA_964647295.1 uncultured Pseudomonadales bacterium | reverse complement strand
ACAAACTTCTTCGGCGTAGTTCAAGACCCAGAGATTATGCTCAATATAGAAACCCGTAACCCATCCCATAGATGCGTCAGCACGTGAAAGCGTCAGTACTACATCGAAAAAAGTGTCAAGATCTGCCTCAAACCCGCCGTATTTTTTCGGCACCATAAGAGCGAAGAGACCGCTCCCCCGGATAGCTTCAATTACATGGTCGAGAGGTTTGCGATTGGTTTCCGCTTCGCGAGCAGTTTCGCGCAACAGGGGAGCTAAGTCTTCAGCTTGTTTTATCAGATCAACCATAAGTATCCATGTTAACCTCAAATCCACTCACCTGTATGTGAGTAACAAAAAAACAGTACTTTAGAGAAATAGATCATGAAACATATGTCTGATACGCCGATGATTCAATCTGTTCAAATTCAGGGAAAAGATAAAGCGCTGAGCGCAATGATGCTCGCGTTTTCGGGTGATCCCTTTTTCCGTTGGTTTGCTCCCGACCCAGACCTTTACGTTCGACATGGTTGCGACCTGATGAACGCCTTTGGCGGCAACTCATTTAATAACGGCACAGCCTACGCGTCGGCTAACTATGAAGGCGTATCGTTTTGGTTACCCCCCGGAGTTAAAACTGACGAGGAGCTAGCACATGAATCGATAAGCCAGATCGTGCCCGCTGAACTGCTTGAGACAGTTTGGTCAATTTTTGGGGAAATGGGGAATTACCACCCGAAAGAAGATTGCTGGTACCTACCCTTGATCGGAGTAGACCCAGCTCGCCAGGGCCAAGGTCTAGGTTCTGCCCTACTAAAACACGCACTTGAGATTATAGATCGCAATTCCCTGCCTGCTTTTTTAGAATCATCCAATCCTAGGAATATTTCCCTGTATGAGCGCTATGGATTCGAAGTGGTTGGCCGAATACAAATCGGTTCATCACCTCCTGTGCACCCCATGATTCGCGCAGCACAGAAACAAAACGAATAAACTAAACCCTAAAAGGAGATAAGACATGTTCAGTCACATAATGGTGGGATCGAACGATATTCAGAGATCTAAAACATTCTACAATGCGATCCTCTCGGTGATTGGGGCCGAAGCGCCAATGGAACGGATCAACGACAAGGGCAAAGCCCGCGTAATTTACGCACATAAAGGCTCAATCTTCAGCATAGCTGAACCTATTAATGGAGAGCCTGTAAGCTCGTCTAATGGCTCCACCATCGGTTTTGTTTGCGATTCTCCCGAAAAAATTCAGGAGTTTCATGATGTGGCAATCGCTCATGGCGGAACTAGTGTTGAAGACCCACCCGGGCTAAGAGAAAATAATTCAACTTATCTATGCTATTTCCGAGACCCTGACGGCCACAAAATTTGTGGAATGCATCGGCCCGTCTCCTAAGTTTTCCAAAGATTGATATTTACGACAACGCTCGTCAACGATAACCTGATAAGCAGGAGAGTCGGCTAGGAGGTCATAATTTGAAAACTAAGCTAACAGATGATGAGAAAAGGCAGTTCTACCACGACGGCTTTTTCACTCTGAAGAACATCATCCCTGAAGATCTGGTGGTCGCTGCCCAAAATCGTTATAAAACCGCTTCTGGAGGTGACGATCTCACGCACGAAAAAGAATACTGCGACCTGGTCAACCTATCTCCGTTGACGCCTATCATGCTAGAGCTCATGGGTGACTTTGATCCGGTTTCGGCTACTCGGCATATTGTGCGCATTGCAGGACAGAAAGCGGGCGACGGTTTCGCCGCTTCGGGTTACCTAGAAAAAGACGAGCCCTACTATGGCGTTAATCTGCACCTAGATGGCCAGGCCGTGTTCCCGACTCCACAAAATCCTGTCGAAGGCAATCCAGAAGAAATTTACGCTAAGTACATCTCGGGTGGTCGAAAGGGAGATATTGGCAAGTGCCCTGAGAATATTGGAGTGAACTACTCGCCACTCTTTCATGACCCAGACATGACCAATTCCATGGGCGGTTTTACCGCGTTCTTGTTTGTCTGTCTAAGCGATCAGAGCATGCCCGGAGGAGGCCAGACTAACGTCTTGAAGGGAGCACATCATGCCTCGGAAGAATTTTTTCGGTGGCAGTATCGGCAGGAGGGACGACTGGGAATCGATGGCCCAGGATGGCCTAGGTTAAATCATGATGTCCCCAACCGATGCGGGTACCGGTTCTTGCCAGACATGATCATGAACCAGTTCGTAGACGACACCTCCGAGACAACCCCCGACGGACGTCGCTGGCCATCGCCCACGCCGGCCTACATGAAACCTGGCGACGCGACCATCGCCATGTATCACATTCCACATAGCGGGGCACGCAACGAAAATGGCAAAAGCGCGCGGAAAAGCCCGATCTACGCCTTGGTTAACAAGAAACGGCACCCGCACCACCGCGTTGAAGGTCACTCAGACCACCCCGACCGTCATTGGGACGGCGGCTTCTATGAATTTCCAGACGGAAAAGAGCAATACGAACGATCAAAATTCGCTTTGGTCAACATGTATCACGAATGGGACGGTATGACTCAGGTTGTTGCAGAGGAACGCGCGAAGGCTGGGAGGTCTAACGAAGTCTTTGAGCTTTGATGTCTTAGTATCCGCATCAAAAAATCCAGCTTTATCCGACCTTGAAAAGCGGCGAAGCGATTTGTAGAGAAACTATCTAATCCGACGTATATTCGAGAATGGCAAGCGATGGTGGCGGTCGATCCCCATACCACCGTTGGATGCTTCACTCAGATCACCAAAGGATTCGGTCGAAATCCGCAATCCATTAGATTCGACTATCCTTTCTGACATCAGCAATCAAGGCTCATCAGGTAAATCGGGTAATGGTTTTTTCAACATCTGGTTTCGTGCAAACATCGGCAAGAAAATGAGCGGCCACGTTTTTTCATAGTTCTTCGGGAAGAGCCTTTGGCTAAGGTCTAACAACTTTGCATCTAGCCCCACAAAAATGCGTGTCTTTCTTTTTTTTACGCCTTCGAGAATTATCTTCGCTGCTCTGCTGGGGTGCATACCATTTTCCTTAAACATCCTTCCCTGTTCTTCAACGGTGAGCTTCTTTCCCAGAAAGGAGCGGGGTTCGGCCGGCTCGTCGGGTTCCAGGTACTTTGCCGACGACGCGATATTCGTGCCTACGTGCCCCGGGTGCACACAGTGAACCTGTAATTTAGTATCTTTCATTTCCTTTGCGAGCGATTCTGTAAAACCGCGAACCGCAAATTTCGTCGCGTGATAGACACTCTGGCTAGGGACTGCAACCATCCCAAAAATCGACGAGGTGTTGATCAAGGCGGCCTCAGGACGGGACTTCAAATCTGGGAGAAACCTCCTGGTCATATTTATGACACCGTCCAAATTAACTCTCATAACCCGATCCCAGTCCTCCTCGGGCATGCTATCGAATTCGGACATCACTGTTATACCAGCATTGTTGAACACCAGATCAACTCTCTGATGCCGAGCGATAACCTCTTCATGGAATCTCTCGATCTCCGCCTTGTCTGCTATATCAATGACGTGTTGAGAAGTCGCGACATTGTAACTTGCCAGCATGGACGACGTTTTGCTCAGCTCCTCTTCGTTCACATCACATATCGCGACGTTACAGCCCATTTTCGCGAGGAGCACTGCCAAGTATCTCCCCATGCCCGAAGCCGCACCGGTTACAACCGCGACTTTATTGTCAAAAGACTTCACTAGCACATTACCTTTTTCACGTATTAATAGTGTCTCAAGTTTTTATCCTACCATTCGCGCAGCTTGACTTTAGCCCTTGCCCAAAGCAAATTAGTTTGATGCCCGTCGAGCGGAGTGGGCCGCTGTAATCGCGGTCACCCGATCACTCCGAACGCCTGCTTGGATAGTTAGCTTCTCCCCAAGTATCGCCGTAGCGGAGCTCGCCGGAGCGTAAGGCGGCCACTCGATCGCTCCTTCCACTGAGGGGTCACCTGTCTTAGCGAAGTTCGTCCAGATCGTCATCATCAACTCTGAAAACTCTCGATCTTCCTGTCTCGGCATCATATTGAAATTAGACAAATCTCCAAAGACATAGGGCACTTCCGCGGCATGAAAGGCACCATACTGATCGCTACCATCTATTATTGGTGACCAATCCCACCAGTAAAGATACGCTGGGCTTGACACGTTTTGCATATAATCTGCCCAGAGACGCATAGGTTGTGTAAACATCGCGTCGGTGCTGAACTCTACCCAGGACTGCTTTGCAAGTTTTGGCCCTGCGGGATAGTGATCAAAAATACTCTCGTCAGCATTTGGCAGCATAAGCGAAACCTGCGCACTGAGTGCTTCACCGTAGTCAAAATTGGATGCACTGGGATTGAGGAGCCCAGGATCAAAAGTCGTCGCCTCATCAGCGTTTGACCCAATGAGTACCGGCACGTCCGCCTGGTTTCCCGACTCAAAGATCGTATTGACTTCTTTTGGCAACACCGCACCATCGACGACCGTCAGGTAGTCAAAATTCATGAGTATTTGCGGATCTTTACTGTAGACATCCATGATTTCTTGAGCAGGTAGCGCACGCAGATCCACTAGACCCGCTTCATCACTAGCGGTGAACTTCGCGCCGAGGGTCTCGCCCCAACTCTCAGCACTGGGAATCCCCCAACGATCGGCGGTGAGATCGGGAATGGGGATGAATCGCGCGCCACTCTGTCCAATCACTTTGTGAAACAGCCCACGTGCCATCGGGCTAGCTTGCATCACAGACATACTCCACGACCCGGCAGACTCACCAAAAATAGTCACGTTATCGGGATCACCGCCAAACGCTTCTATGTTGTCGCGGACCCACTCAAGCGCAGCAATCTGATCTCGAAAACCCTGATTCCCCGATACGCCACCTGGATCTTCCGAAGAGAGCTCTGGGTGAGCAAAGAAACCGAATGGCCCCAATCTATAATTGATAGTGACAAGCACCACTCCTTTTGCGGTTAGAGGCGCGCCATCGTAGTCACGCCCAGAACCCATAACAAGCGCGCCGCCGTGAATCCACACCATAACTGGGATCTTATCTTTAGTTGTGGTTGCCCTCGACCATACATTTAGTGTGAGACAATCCTCGCTAGTCTCAGAATAAGCCCGGGCATAGAACTCACTAAGTGTCGCCGGCTGAACGCACGGCAATCCTGGCTCTATTGCGTCCAGTTTACCTTCCCATTTATCGACGGGCTGCGGAGGCTGCCAGCGTAAGTCGCCAACAGGGGGAGCTGCAAAGGGAATCCCTCGAAACTCGAAAAGGCCGTTTTCACGCAAACGACCGACAATTTCCCCTCCGGTCACTTCAACTTCCGTCGAAAGCATTTTGGCCGTATCAGCGGAATCCGTTCTCTGTTCTGCACATCCAAATACAAAACCCAAAACAATCAACACGATATATCTCATTTTTCCTTCCCTTTCAGTAATGCCCACATCTTAAACGAGAGAAACCCTTCTTTCTTGAGATTATCACGCCGATCATTGCATCTCATATAAACAGATCATCTAACTACCCAAACTGGCCTGGCATTAGTTTCACACTTTATCGATTGACTGAGGTCTAAATCGCGCAAACTCTCCCTCTAGATCGGCCCTAACAATAGGAGCGTAACAGGACAGCGTATGAACCCGCTGTATGTAATTCGCGAACTCGGGCCAGCGGCCTGCATCCACAGACTCTCCCGCCAGCGCAAAATTGACAAAGGGGCTCGTAAGAGCGATGTCAGCAATTGAGAATTTACCGCCGACCATAAACTCGTCGTCTGCCAAACAACCAGTAAGATAATCAAAGACCTTAGGCAATGCTGAGCCAAGCAGATGAGCAACGCCTTGCTCGTCAGTTTCCTGCTTTAACACATTCGGCCGCACGACCCGCTGAAAAAAGACACCTGCCACCGTCTCTCCTAGCTTGGTGTCGGCGTACTCCTCGAACCAAAGCGCCCGCGCCCGCGCGGCAGCTGAGACAGGCAAGAGCGGTGGCTCCGGATATAAGTGCTCCAGGTAACTTAGGATCACAGAAGAATCTGGTAGAATAAGGTCACCGTCCTCCCAGCACGGTATCTTTGACAGCGGGCTCTTAGCTTTGAACTCCTCCGGCGCACCAAATGGACTCTGCTGGGTATTGTTATACTCAACGCCCTTGTAGGCTAGCGCAACGCGGACCTTGCGGACATAAGGCGAGATATTGGCTCCATGAAGGATAGGTAAGGATGGGCTGATAGTCATTTTTAGGTCCTGCGGAAATCTTGAGAATTAAAACAGACTTGATCACTAAGTTACATTTTTCTTGTAGAATCGCTCAGGGAGATAGGCTGCAATGAACGACCAAAAACCTACGAGGGTTTTCCTCGACCCTATGCATAGATCAACCCTCGAAGCTTTTGGCGCAACTTTAATACCCTTGGAGCCAATCGGCGCAATTATTCAAGGTCTAAATCTAGCAGCAGCGACGCCACCTCCGATCCCAGTCATTGAGGCCCTAGAACAGGCCATGGCTCATCGTGGCTTCATCGTGTTCAAAAGCGAGCATCCATTGACCATAGAACATTTTCTCCAAGCCAGCTGCTGGTGGGGCGGCAAAGCTCTACACAGCACCCATGGAGTCCATCCGGCCACGCCCAACGACAATCCCCATATTTTCCGGCTCTCCAACGACACACGCGAAGGTATTTTGGGAGTTGGGCCTCAGTGGCATAACGACGGTAGTTTTAATCCAGGTACATTTTCACACGCTGGCTACCACATGGTTCGTGCGGCAGAAAAAGGCGGTGGTACTTACTTCGCTCACCAAGCTGCAGCTTTTGACGCGCTAACCTCTGAGCAGCAACTGTATTGGAGTCACTTATCGTCGGTAAATGCGACCTCTGGGGTGGTCCATCCCCTGGTTCATACACACCCGCTATCAAATCGCAGCAGTGTTTGGTTGCATCTTGGAATGACCGGGGCGGTGATCTTGAAGGACCCAGACGAGAATCTGTTTCGCCTACTCGATGAAGAGGAACTCAGGCAGCTCTGCCATCAATACAACAACTTATTGAACGCAGGACTGGACGAGGGATATGCGATCGAATACGAATACGATACCAATGACTGCCTATTTATCGATAATCTAGCGGTAGCTCATCGCGCGGCCCCTCAGGCGCATCTGCCCGCGGAAGTGCAGGGTCTGCGAATCATGCACCGTAGCACCACGCAAGCCACTGAAGTCCTCAAGCCCCATTTTGGCCTGCCCATTCAACTAGACATTAACTCGCCCAGCCCGCTTGGTGAGGGCGTATGGCAGTCGGGCGGTATTGGTTTTAGATGGGATGATAGCGCGCCCATGCGTAATTAATCTCCCTCTCTCATTAAGGTTGGTAGACACCGAGGCTACATTCTAATAAAGGCTTTAATGATGCCAAACGCAGAACACCCTTACCTGATTACTTCACGCGCTCGAAAGACCAAGAACCAGAGACATGAACCTCGGAGACGCTCACCACCTCTCCCACTGCATTACGATTGAAGATCCACCCAAGACCAAGGCTACTGTCGAACGCTGTCTCAGATCGAGCCACAAGGTGGGCCATATCAAAGTCTGTATTCCCGCCTATTTTGACGTAGCGCGGCGTACGCTAGAGAAACAGCTCACCCTATTTGAGCTCGATTTCTACAGTAATCTGACGGATGGCCCAGAAACCA
>CAZYHH010000085.1:0-10821 GCA_964647295.1 uncultured Pseudomonadales bacterium | reverse complement strand
AACGATTCGCTTAATCACCAACAAGCCTGAATTTGATGGGTTTGATATTGGTGTAGATCTAAGAATTACCACTAAAAAATAAAATAAGGAAAGCGAAACCGTAGAAACCTTTATTAATATACCTGTGAATGATCGCATCGCTCTGCGAGCTGCAATGTATTCTGTAGAAGAAGGCGGCTATATCGACAACGTACCCGGCACTTTCACCACAGACCCTGCAATTAACCCTGCCTCGTTAGCGGGAACAGCAGTAAGCTACGAAGCAGCTAGCAACACTGCTCTGGTCGAAGAAGACTTCAACGACGCTAAATATCGAGGTGCGCGATTTACTGCTAGAGGGTTGATTAGTGAAGATTGGGATATTCTGCTTCAGCATTCTGAACAAGAACTTAGAGCAGATGGCGTATTTGATTACGATCCTGCGGTTGGTGATCTCCAAGCTTCTCGTTTCTTCCCAGATTCACTAGACGATGAATTCGGCCTAACCACTTGGACACTGACGGGAAGACTCGGCGCGTTAGACGTGGTCTACACCGGCGGTTATCTTGATCGCGAGATCGAACAGAGCGTGGACTATACGGGTTACAATAACTCCGGTGGTTATATCGCCTATTATACCTGCACCTACTCAAATCCAGCTTATATTACGAGTTATGGTCTGGATCCTGACGCTGGTTACGTCACGCCTGGTGGCCGAGAATGCCGAGACCCTGTAAAAGGTGCGGTGATTTATCAAACACATGAACGAAATACACATGAGATAAGGATAAATACACCTCAGGACAAGAAAGTGAGATTCACTGGGGGATTTTTCTACGATGATTTTCAACTAGAGACCCAGGATGACTACCATTATGCGGCCGCAACCAGCATAGGCTTTGTTCCTAATGCTCCAATTTCTACAGCCGCTCAGGTAAACCCGGCTACAAGAATGCCAGGCGTCACATTCTTTAACGACATACGAAGAATGGAAGAACAGATGGCTTTATTTGGAGAAATCTCATTCGATGTTGGCTCAAAAGTAGAATTAATAGCGGGGCTGCGTTACTACGACATGGAAATCGATTTCGAAGGTTCATCCAACTTTGGAGATAGTATTTTCCGAGGTTCAGCAGCAACAAATGGACCAGTTAACACGGATCGCGGACGGGATTACGATGTATCTGGTGGACATAGTAAAGCTCCTCTTGAACTCGATGACATAATCCTAAAGTTCACCGCAAACTATAAAGTCAATGACGATGTCTTGATTTATGGGACCTACTCAGAAGGTTTCAGGCCAGGCGGATGGAACAGAGGAGGCGGTATAGCGGCAAGAAACCCTGATTATCCAACGGTTAGTGCAACCTACGAATCAGATGATGTTCAAAACTACGAGTTAGGCTGGAAGATGACTCTCATGGATGGCGCGATGCGGTTCAACGGAAACGCTTACTATGTTGATTGGACGGACATGCAGGTCTCAAGATTTGACCCTCAAAATGTATCCATCCTGACATTTAATGAAAATGCGGCTGATGCGACAATTAAAGGTGTAGAAGGTGACATAATCGTCAAGCCAAACGAAAACCTAACCGTCTTTGGTGGATTTTCGTTCAACGATACCGAGCTCAAGGCGGTATACGGTCAAGCAGTAGAACTCGCCCCAATCGGAAGCGAATTACCCCTGACCCCGAATCCACAACTCAGTCTAAGAGTTCGCTATGATTGGTTTCTGGACAGCGGCTGGAACACCTACGCGATGGGTGCAATCCAACACGCTTCTAGTAGCTACAGCTCTGTAGTGGCTGCAAAACGAGTCAGTCAAGATAACTACACTCAGGTGGATGCATCGATTGGCGCCGTTAAAGAGTCCTGGAAAGTAGAACTATTTGCAGAAAATATGACAAATGAACGAGCACAATTGTTCATAAACGATCAAGACGATACTCTGCGAGTCGCCACTAACAGGCCCTTTACTCTGAGCTTAAGAGTCTCATACGATCTTTGAGAGCTCTGATCAGACCGAAGAACTAGAACCGACTCACCTGGATGAAGCCAAGCGGCTTCTCCAGGCGGGGAAGGTCCCCGAAGCTTACCAGACCATCGAATCGCTCAGAACTGAGCACGCACAAAAACCAGAGTGGCTATATCTCAAAGGGGTCTGCGAAAGGTACCTTGGCAATCCTCAAGCGGCCTTATCGACAATTGCAGAACTAATACAAGCATATCCTCGTCACGCTAGGGCCTATCAAGAAAGAGGGCACCTAACTCGGTATTTGGGCCCCGAATCGGCTGCCATAAGAGCCTATGAAAAAGCGCTCGAACTCAATCCAACCTTAATCGCGAGCTGGAAGAATCTAGCTGAATTATTCTTGAAACAAGGTATGGACGAGCAATACCAACTAGTCCTAAAAGAATTAGAACGCCTAAACTCTCTACCTCCTGAGATCCGATCGGTAGCCAGTTTTCTTTATGAGGGAAAACTTTTCAAAGCGGAAAGACTTTGTCGTGAATATCTAAAGCGCCATCCGAAACACGTTGAAGCAATGCGCTTATTAGCTTTAATCGGCGCCAAACTGCATGTTCTTGATGATGCGGAATTTTTACTTGAAAGCGCCTTGGAGTTCGACCCCAATAATTTCCAGGTGCGTACTGATTACATCGGCATTTTGCAAAGACGTCAAAAATTCTCACAAGCTTTAGATCAGGCTAAACTAATTCAAGAGTCTGATCCGGATAAAAATTCTTTTCAACTTATCTACGCAAATGCTCTGGCCGCAGCAGGAAAATATGAAGAAGCGCTAAAGCTCTACCTCAAGGAGTTACCCAAACAACCCAATAATGCAACTTTGCAGATGGCGATGGGACACGCCTTCAAGACAATAGGCAATCAAAAAAAGGCAGTATCATCGTATGAAAACGCGACCAGAGTCAGAAGTGATTTCGGTGACGCCTATTGGAGTCTAGCCAATCTAAAAACCTACAAGTTTTCGGCTAAACAAATTCGGTCCATGGAAAATACGGTTGCAGACCCAGAAACAAATCTCGAGGATCAATATCACGCGTGTTTTGCATTAGGAAAGGCGCTAGAAGATAAAGGCGAATACGAAAAGAGCTTTCACTATTACAAGAAAGGAAATTCGCTCAAAAAAACAGAAAGTAGATACGATGCTATAAAAATGACCGAAGAGTTAGACCTGCAAATGGAGGTCTGCGCGAAGTCGTTTTTCGAGGAACGATCCGGCTTTGGCACTGATGCTCCGGACCCGATATTTATTGTTGGGTTGCCGCGAGCAGGATCCACGCTCCTTGAACAAATTTTAGCCTCTCACTCTCAGGTCGAAGGCACACTTGAGCTACCTAATATTTTGTCCTTGGTACGCAAACTTCAGGGCCGACGACGAGTCAGCGACACGCCTCGGTACCCAGATATCTTAAAGATACTTAGCAAAGACGATTATGGAAAGTTTGGTGACCAATACATCACCGACACCGCATTTCATCGAACTCAAAAAAAAGCATTTTTCACCGACAAAATGCCCAATAACTTCAGACATGTCGGTCTCATTCATCTGATATTGCCAAACGCAAAAATAGTCGACGCGAGGAGAGATCCGATGGACTGCTGTTTCAGCTGTTACAAACAGCTATTTGCGGAAGGCCAGGAATTTACTTACAACTTAGAAGATTTAAGTCAGTACTATAAAGATTACGTTAAACTGATGAATCACTGGGACAATGTATTACCTGGGAGAGTACTGAGAGTAAACCATGTAGAAGTCATCGAAGATCTCAAGGGGCAAGTAAAACGATTATTGGACTACTGCGGGTTACCTTTTGAAGACCAGTGTCTGGAGTTCTATAAGACGGACAGAGCAGTGAGGACAGCAAGCTCGGAACAAGTACGTCAACCTATCTATCAATCCTCAGAGCAGTGGAAGAATTTTGAACCTTACTTAACGGAACTAAAATCTATACCAGGAAGTTAAATGGCAGAATCCAATATCGATGTTCATCAAAGCGAAGCCCCATCACTCGATGTAGCAGTATTTGTTCCCTCCGGGCTACTGGTGTTGTTAGTGGGCATCTCATTAGTGGTATGGCCAGAAGAGGCAGCCCAAGTGGCCTCCACATGGATGAATGCCGTCACGACTAATTTTGGGTGGTTGTTTTCTTTAGTCGCTTTCTTAACCTTAATATTTTGTTTTTGGCTGGCATTTGGACGATACGGTCAAGTCAAGTTAGGACAGCCAGGGGACACACCGGAATTTTCCGAAATCTCGTGGGCGGGAATGATGTTCAGCGCCGGAATTGGCATCGGGTTAGTGAGTTGGGCCTTTGTTGAACCGATTTTCTATTTCCAAGAACCGCCATTAGGTATTGCTAGCGCGACCAGCCAGGCAGCAGAGTGGGCACATATGTACACGATGTTTCACTGGGGATTTGTACCCTGGGCGCTCTACGCATTGCCCACTATACCCATCGCGTACATGTTGTATGTTCGCCAGTCTCCCTTTCTAAGAATCAGTCATGCAGTAAACGGTGCGATTCCCAAACCACAACACAGAAAATACGATCCTCTAATCGATACGCTGGTGATTATAGGCATTGTCGGAGGCGCTGGCACGTCTCTTGGGTTAGGGGTGCCCCTAGTCTCCGCCTTTGTCGGCGAACTCTTTGGATTGAAGGACGGATTTGGTTTACAGATACTGGTACTGACGTTTTGGACGTTAATCTTTGCAACAAGTGTCTACCGTGGATTGAAATCGGGAATTCAATGGTTGGCCAGCATCAATATCGGTTTGGCTATTCTGGTCTTAGTATTTATATTATTGATCGGCCCTACTATTTTCATATTAACGTTGAGCGCCAATAGCTTCGGATTGTTGATAGATAATTTTTTCAGAATGAGCTTTTGGCTGGACCCGATCGAGCAAAGCGATTTTCCAAGAGACTGGACATTGTTTTACTGGGCATGGTGGATCGCCTACGCGCCGCTCATGGGGCTGTTTTTTGGCCGGATTTCTCGGGGCAGAACAATCAAACAAACCATTCTGGGAATCATCGGCTGGGGATCTCTAGGATGTGTTCTATTTATGTCAATTTGTGGCGCTTACGCCTTACATCTCGAAATCAATGGCATACTGCCTGTTAGTGAGATTCTAAACAAAGAGGGGAATCCTGCCGCGGTAGTTGCAATCGTCTCGACACTACCAGCACCTACTCTCGCTATCGCTGTATTCACGGTGCTCTCTTTCATTTTCCTCGCGACGACCTTGGACTCGGTCGCTTATGTTCTTGCGAGCATCACCACCAAAAATCTACCTGGCGATGAGGAACCAGAGCGACTAAATCGTCTGGTGTGGGCATTTTTTCTGGCATTCATTGCCGTTGGTCTTCTAGTTGTGGGCGGCCTAACAACCGTTCAATCAAGCTCGGTAGTCACTTCTTTACCATTGATTCCGGTCATGTTTTTACTGGCTGTATCCATTTTAAAATGGCTAGAAGCTGATTTTGGTGATCTCGTTAATCGTCCCATACTATCAGTGCGAACACTCGATGATGGGGGGAAAGAAATAATCAAAGAATAACAATTGGATGACAGATCAATAAACCATGATGATTTTTTCGTTCTCGACTAATTAAGATCATGCGTTCATTCATTGCTCTTATACTGTGTGTATCTGCTCTTTTTACTCATGCCATAGAAGAAGAACGCTGGAAGTTGCGAGCACAAAACAACGGTGTCGATGTCTCTACCCAAAAGGTTAAAGGTTCTTCAATCGATCGGTTCAAAGCCACAGCGGTCGTCGAAGCAGACTATGAAACCGTCAAAGAGTTTATTCTCGACTATCCAAACTACCCGCTGTGGTATGAAAACTACAAATCGGGGAGCATCCTAAAGCGGCAGGATGATGAGGAGCTTCTGGTTCGGTTTGTCATTAAAACACCCTTTCCTATCAAAGATCGAGAATCGGTAAACCAAGTATTCATTAAACAAAATAACGAAAGCATTACAATCAGACTCGAAAGCCAACCCAATTTAATTGCCCAATCAAAAGGCCTGGTGAGAATGTCTATTTCTTCAGGGGAATGGAAACTAGTTAAGGCCGGCAATCAAACCAAGGTCTCCTTGACCTACCATGCAGATCCTGAAATACCAATACCCTCGTGGATCGCAAATCGATATCTGGTCCAGGGTCCCTTAAACTCTCTACTCAATCTAAAAAAGCGTATTGAGTAAATTAGTTTCTAACCTATCTACAAACTAATCCATAAAGCTTTGTAGCAGCGCATCAATCGCCACAGCAAAAGCCAGGGGTTGATCGAGCATAATGTGATGATGCGCATCATTAATCTGAATCATCGGAATATTGCCACGACTCTTACTTTTAATATGCTCAGCCACTCTCGGGCTAAACATATTGGAATGCTCCCCATGTATCACGGCCCTGGGAAGCTGCATACCGGAAAAACGATCAGACAAACTTTCCCACCAATCCGGCCCTCTTTCTTCTTCAGGCCCTAATATGCGAGGATCAAATTTCCAGACCCACCCCTCATTCACTTCCTTCAGCGAATGAAACGCCATGTAATCCATCAAATATCGATTTTCACAAGGTTGCTCAGGTGCTAGTCGAAATCGCTTTTTTGCCGCTTCCAAATTCTCAGAAACACGGTGAGGCTGCACTCCTCTTTCCTGTCTTTTCTTTCTATGGAATTCAAAATCGGTAGCTTCACCAGGAGCCAACATTGTCATATCGCACACGATCAATCCCGCCCAACTATCAATGTCTTTTTCGACCGCGTTCAAACCAACCGACCCCCCGTAACTATGGCAAACCAGAAATGGTTTTTTACCTTCTTCGGTCATTCCCAAATGATCCGCAACTCCCTTAGCCTCTTCCGCGCGATCAGCGACGGTGTATGTTTCTCTCCAACCGGAGTCACCCATGCCCGAAAGATCAAACGCAACCAAATGAAAATTCTGGGCAAGCAATGGCGCAATAAACGCCCAACAACGAGCGTGAGACATAAAACCATGAGTTAAAACCACGCCAGGACTTGAAGGATCACCCCAAGAAAAGTAGTGGATAGGCGCCCCAGCGCAATCAACCCAACCCTCAGACCTTGGCACCAAAAAAGCACGACGAAACCAATCGGGACTGTCGTCCTGAAGTGCCACTAAATCCTGTCCTGGCATTAATGGGATACTGCTGTAATTCATTTAAAACCGAAAGTAATTATTTTTAGAAACTAGAACCTATATAAAAAACATCAATCAAGATCAGGAAACCAAGTTCATCTAAAGCGAGAGAATCATGATTTCCACATCTGCCGTTAAACCAAACAGTCTCGATGCATCAAAGGGAACCTCGTCAGATGGAACTAGCTCAGGCCACATTACCAACGCACTTTCTAATTCATTTAGTAACAGGCCTGTCACCAAAATCTCACTCTTTTTCAAAAAAGATTTTTCTAAATGCGAATTGGCCCACTGAATGGCGATCTCAGTGAATCCGCGAGCATCTTGATATTCGTGCACATTGTCTACCCTGCCATCAATTATTCCCACAGCATACTCAGTCGCAGCCTGACGGATCAGGCGATTGATCAAGGTAAATAGTTCTTCCGTAGTCAGTGTAATCCTGGAATGGCTTTGCTGAACGGCCTCGACGAGTTCCTCATATTTAGCATTGACGCGCTTCTTCTTTCCGCTCTCAACGGAATCCGAAAAACTCTGCAACTCTTCAGCAAAGCCATCTACTCGGCGAGCCAAAAAAACATCCATCAAACTAGAATAGATCTCATCTTCAGGGTGCTTAGCATGCATAATTGCATGCTGCTGATATCCGTCCATGGCCAATTGGTGACCTACCCAAAGGTGGCCACGAATTAAACTAAGCTCATACAAATAACTGACCGAGCTATCAGTCAATTCTAGTGTTCTTGTTTTTATTTCAGCGGCACGAACTTCTTGTTGTGCGATCCGTTTGCTCACACACTCGGCAAAATTATTACTGCCTTGAACGCACTCCTCTAAAACAATTCGGTTGTCTGAACAACCGAAAAAGAAAACCAACAAAACCAACCACTGGATGGGATATTTTTTCATCTACAACTGCCTTTATAATTATTATCACCAACCCACTAACTTTCGTTGTTTTTCATTGAGTTCCGGGGTCATCGGCCACTGATACTTGTCCCGATCTTCTACCGCTAAAATTTGGGGGAACTCGTCTGCATTGATAAAACGGTCAGACCAGTTGGTCGTTGATGTCCGATTCAGCACCGCCTCCTTGCGCTGTTCAATTACTTTTTCATTAGATTTAGACTTGGGCATCATACAAATCAGACTACCCACTCGAAGTAAATCATTCGAATTGGGGGGACGCTCTATACCATGACTACTGCAATGTATGGTTCTAGAATCCCAGATCATCAAATCGCCAGCTTCCATTAACGCCATAATCGGTTGAGTATCTGAGAGAAGCGGGTCATCTTTTGGGAATCTAAAGTGGTCTATCGAAGGGTGTATTCTAGACAGACGCTCTTCATAATTTTCGGGAATCTGGTCAAAACGCCTATGGCTCTTGGGAACCATGACATTACCGCCCGTGTAAGGCGTCACCTCCATCAGGTTCAATACCCCCTGGAAACAGTGCTTGCCGGGTCTACCGATCGGGTGCTGATCTATATGCAGCCAGTCGCTACCCAAATTAGTTTTCCATTCTTCTTGATGAGTCCACGGCCTCCATATTGTGATCCCATCAAAACTCGTCAAAAGATCATCCGTATCCCAAATGGAGGCAAAACAGGTTTTTACATCATCGACATCACGGATATACAACTGCATTTTTGAGTGGCCGATCCCGTAACTAGGCAAAATCCCTCCATGAACCGCAGTCGGCCACCTATCATCAGACCAGGAACTTTTATCATTCCTATCGATTCCAGTATCCAACTCTTCAAGATAATCCCACATCAAATTTAGCGCCTGGCCTGTTTGGTCGCTATCCAAGACGTTGGCAAAGACCACAAAGCCTTCATCATCTAGATAATCCAGCGCTTCTTTACTCCCAGCAGGGAACCGCGGCACCTCTTTAAATTCGATACTGACATTTTTTGACATGAACTAACGCCCTAGATCCAAATCGGATACTCAACAAAGACCCTAAAAGTTTAACTGGTTTAGTTTGCGATGTAATCTATCGCAAATCACTCTATTCTTAATTCAATCCGAAAAATGGAAGTCAATACATGAAAATTTACTCGCCCTTTATGCTCTTTCTCTTTCTGGCCAGCACATTTTTTAGCACAAGCGCAAATTCCAACTCAGATCCCATTGCACAGGCAATGAAGACGATGGATAGATTTATCAATGCATTTAATGCCAGAGACATTCAATCTTGGTCAGAATCTCTAAATTATCCCCATGTTCGATTTGCCAGTGGCCACGTCAAAGTATGGAAAGACTCCAAAACCTTTGTCGCTGAGAGTGATTTAACAACACTGATTACCAGTGGATGGGATCATTCTCACTGGCTTTCCAGAGACGTGATCTTATCTTCTCCAAACAAGGTACATATATCGACCACTTTTCAACGCTTCAACAAAGAAAACCAACCTATTAGCATCTATCAGTCACTCTACATCGTTACCCTGGTAGACGGGCATTGGGGCATTCAGGCTCGATCAAGTTTGGCCCCTTAAAACCCGAGAAGATAAAGCGCAATAAGTCTACCTATTGCTGACCGCGAGGCATCGACTCTCTGACCGACTGATCAAAACCTGAAGCTACCCATTCACACTGTGCAGTATTCCAGTGTGAGAAAAAACGTCTCTTCGCCGGATCAGCGTGCATGGCAAGACGCTCGGGAAATAAGTTCCAATCAGTCAAAACAGGGGTAGGCGATCTAACATATTTTGTCTCTGTTTTTAACCAACCACCGCGCGCATAATATTGATGCCAGGTCCTTCTACCTTTCACTCCGTCCCCATCTAAACGCGTATGGTAAGTGGCCGTGTCGTAAAGAATACAAGTTCCGGCTTTACCATATATAGGAACTTCCACGTATTTGTCTCCCAGTGACTGATGCGCCTCGGCTAAGCTTTTGAAACGATTACTGCCTGGCACTACACAAAACGCTGGAGTCCCAGGAAAAGTATCTGTTAAATAGTGAATCGCACAAAGCCAGTCGCAAGGGTTGTAAGGTTTTCTGATAAAACGATCCTCTCGAACCGCGTCATGGTGGAAATTCATCGCTCCAATACCCGCATTTTCTGGGGTTTCTCGAAAATTAAATTCACTGAAACGAACACACTCCCCTCCTCCCATCAATTCACTGACCACCGGGAAAGATCTGGGGTGCTGTGTATATTGATCCAGCTCAGGATGATCGAGCAAAGGTTGAGAGAAGATTAGCCCTTGGTCTCTATGGTGGGGTTTTCGTCCTTCGCCAAGACCCCATTTATCGGGAAATTCTGTTTGGGTTCTGTGAAAAAATTCATTGAGATGTACTAACTCCGATTCGCTTAGACCATCAGATAAAACAACATAACCAAACTCTCGAAAGAAGCCAGAAGCCTTTTCAAGTTGTAAATCTGGATCAAAGAATCTAACGTCCTCATCAGATAATCTGCCAAAACCCTGGCTAGCTAATTCCGCATCTCCAGATAAGTTACTTTGTTTTTCTAACTTTATTTCCACAACCATTAGTCTCCCCAAAGACCCTATGCCGTCAAAAGTGTCAAACTCTCGAAACTACTTACTAAACAAGCAGCATCGCTCAAAGCCCAAACATCCACAAAACCCCTCCTTGGGGAACCTTTTGGGGG
>CAZYHH010000084.1:0-10849 GCA_964647295.1 uncultured Pseudomonadales bacterium | reverse complement strand
TCGGAATCGAACCGGCGTAAACGGAGTTGCAGTCCGCTGCATGACCACTCTGCCAACCAGCCTAATATGATCGAGAGCGTGCGTATTTTACCTACAAACTAAGTTAATTGGCAGCGCAAGAGAGAGGATCGCTCAACCGCAGAAAACCCTATTCTTTCGCCTTTTCACTCATAAGAGTAGGCCATGCCGCGATCAGATATTTCACCATTGACCAAACGGTCAGTAAACTGGCTATATAGAACAAAACATACCCCACCACTATCCAAAAGGACACTTGCCCGGGAGTAGCAACTAACATAAAAGCAATCGCTGTCATCTGTACAGCCGTTTTGACTTTACCGAGTATCCCTACCCTAACCGAGCCAGAACGGTTCACCTCAGCCATCCACTCTCGAAGTCCACTGATAACGATTTCTCGCCCCATGATAATCAATGCCGGGATGGTAAACCAAAGGGTCTGGTAACTAGGCAATAAAACCACCAGCGCACTCACCACGATCAGTTTATCGGCGACCGGATCGATGAAGGATCCAAAAGGGGTCGTCTGGTTCAGCCGTCTCGCCAAATAGCCGTCAAGCCAGTCAGTAAATGCTGCAACCCCAAAAAAAACACCGGACAAGAAATTGCCCAATGGCGTTCCCCAGAAATACAAACCAATAAAAACTGGGATGAGCAGTATGCGTGCGAGCGTTATAATGTTTGGTAGATTCATGTTTACTTATTTAAAACTAGCCATGGAGAGTTTGGTATATATCTCGGGCGATAGCATGACTGATGCCTTGTACCTTGGCAATTTCTTGTTCACTAGCGCCTTTTACCCCCGCAATTCCTCCAAAGTGTGTCAGTAGTTGTCTGCGCCGTTTTGGTCCTACCCCTTCGATTGATTCGAGTTCAGACACCGAACGCGCTCGCGCCCTTCGACTCCTGTGACCCGCGATCGCAAAGCGATGCGCCTCATCTCTAATGTGTTGTAATAACTGTGACGCCGAAGAATAAGAATGAAAGGAAACCTCCAACCCCGACCAATATAATTTCTCAAGACCAGCTTTTCTATCTGGTCCTTTAGCGATGCCCAGCACCTTGATTTGAGGTAGTTCTAACTCCGACAGTACTTTATTTGCCCGCCCTATTTGCCCTAAACCACCGTCAATAATCAGCAGGTCCGGTAATATCGCTTCTTCTTTCTTGAGTCTAGAGTATCGCCGCTTTAGAGCTTGTTCGGTAGCTGCATAGTCATCTCCCGGCGCCACCCCCTCGATGTTGAACCGTCGGTAATCCGTCTTTAGCGGCCCTCCCTGGTCAAACACCACGCAAGAGGCCACAGTAGCCTCCCCCATCGTGTGACTGACATCAAAACACTCCATTCGTTCTGGCATTTCTTTTAATTTTAGAGCTCTCTGTAGGTTCTCAAAACGTGAATAGACATTTTCTTTATTCACCTGATAGCTATTCAGATTAAGCTCGGCGTTCTCTACCGCCATGCGGACCCACTCCGCTCTTTTAGAGCGGACTTTAGACAGTAACTGAACCTTCTTTTGTACCTTATCGGTCAAAGCTCGCTCCAGCATTACTTTTTCACTAACCGAATGGCTGACCAAGACCGTACTGGGCACTTCCATGTTCGACCCACCAAAATAATACTGAGATAAGAACGCCTCCATCACTTGTTCCGGAGACAAATCCAAATGATCCTTGGGATAGTATGTTCGCTGTCCGAGCATCTTCCCTTTTCTAATATAGATCACTTGGACACAAACCGACCCCAGCTTCTCAGCCAAGCCAAACACGTCAACGTCACCGGACTCATGAAGAACGAACTGCTCTTCTTGGATTCTGCGTAAATGTAAAATCTGATCTCGATATTCGGCTGCGATTTCGTAATTCAAGGACTCTGCGGCCTCCTTCATAGCCCGCTTAAACTCATCCAGTACCTGTCGGCTTTTCCCGGCTAAAAAAAGCCGTGCCATACGTATATCAGCCTCATAGGCGTCTTTATCAATCAGACCAGTGCAAGGCCCCGAACAACGTTTAATCTGATACTGCAAACACGGCCGCGACCGGTTCTTAAAATACGTGTCATTACATTGGCGGATCTTGAAGAGCTTCTGAAGAATCTGGATACTCTCTCTAACGGCATAAGCCGAAGGATATGGTCCGAAAAATTCACCCTTCTTTTTCTTTTTACCACGGTGCAGAGAAAGTCTAGGAAATTCATTATCAGAACTCAAAAAAATATATGGATAGGATTTATCGTCTCGCAATAGGATATTGTATGGCGGCTTTTCGGACTTGATCAGACTCTGTTCGAGCAATAGCGCTTCGGTTTCAGAACTAGTTGCCGTCACTTGAATGTCAGTGATTTTTGACACCATCGCTATGGTCTTCGTTTGTAAACCGGATGCTCGGAAATAACTTGTTACCCGGTTCTTCAAATTTCTAGCTTTACCCACATACAGAACCCTAGCCTCCGCATCAATCATCCGATACACGCCAGGTTTTTGGGTCAAGGTGTCTAAAAAAGACTTATGATCAAACTTACTTGTCGACATAATTTGGAACTATAGCTTTAGCAGAAATTCTCAACCAGCCCTATAACAACAAATACGACTGCGGACTGAGTGCTAGTTAGCATGTTTTTTTGCCAGCACTAACACAGAATCAAGCATTTCAGCCGTGAGTCGCTTTGTGTTTACGTTGAGCCTGCTCGGATGAAAGCTACTGAAGACAGTGAGCGTTGGGCTAATTCTCGATAATGTGCCATGCCCGAAGTTTGGCACCCTAAGACCTAATGATGAATAAATGGCTTGATGGGCCAGACCTCCTAGCGCGATGATCGATCGGCCCTTACGGTCAGAGGAACTTACAAGGCGATCGAGTTCTCGTTTCAAATGATCCGAACAATTGACGATCTCTATTCGTTCAGGGCGATTTGCTGGAGGATAGCATTTCACCGCATTCGTGATTTTGACGCCTAGGAGCTTCGCTTTATCAGAATCAGGACTGTCAGATAATCCAACGTTGAAAAGACATGAAAATAAAAACGCGCCACTCGAGTCACCGACAAAGGCTTTTCCGGTACGCGCTGCTCCATGCAAACCTGGCGCTAGACCGACAATCAGGATTCTGGCTCGACGATCTCCCCACTGGCCAACAGGCTTCGCATAGTGATCAGGAAATGCCTCTTTAATGCGAGCTCTTTCCTCACAAAGCCTGGCACAGCGGCTGCAGGTCTCTAGCGACGACCTGACACTTCTGTTCATATGTCAGCCCGTAAAGGCTTGCAAGCCTGTCTGTGCTCTGCCGAGAATCAGCGCGTGAATATCGTGCGTTCCCTCGTAGGTGTTTACCGTCTCGAGATTCATCACATGCCTAATCACATGATATTCGTCGGAGATCCCATTACCCCCATGCATATCTCGGGCCTGCCTAGCGATATCGAGTGCCTTACCACAATTGTTTCTCTTCATCAGCGAGATATTTTCAACGGCAAGCTTCCCCTCATCAAACAGTCGGCCCATACGGATGCAGCCCTGAACTCCTAATGCGATCTCTGTCTGCATATCCGCTAATTTTTTTTGAATTAACTGATTTGCTGCAAGCGGTCTACCAAATTGATTACGCTCGAGTGTGTAGGCCCTGGCCGCGTGCCAACAAAATTCTGCCGCTCCCATTGCACCCCAAGCGATCCCATACCGAGCCCGATTTAAACAACCAAAAGGCCCTCCAAGCCCCTTACCTTCCGGCAGGAGATTTTCATCGGGTACAAAGACGTCGGATAAAACGATCTCTCCGGTTACCGAAGCTCTCATCGACATTTTACCTTCGATTTTTGGTGTTGTGAAACCATCGAAATGTCGTTCAACCAAAAATCCTCGTATTTCACCCTCTAGCTTCGCCCAAACTACCGCCACATCAGAAATCGGGGAGTTGGTAATCCACATTTTTGCACCGTTCAACAAATAACCCCCATCGACCGGTTTGGCATTAGTTACCATACTTGACGGGTCGGAGCCGTGATCAGGCTCCGTGAGACCAAAGCAACCCACCCACTCTCCGGTAGCCAGCTTAGGTAAAAACTTTTCTCGTTGCTCTTCGTTACCGTAAGCATAAATTGGGTGCATCACCAGTGAAGACTGGACACTCATCGCAGAGCGGTAGCCTGAATCCACACGTTCAACTTCTCTTGCCATCAAGCCGTAAGCTACGTAGCTCGCATTGGAGCAACCATATTTTTCTGGAAGCGTCGATCCCAGCATTCCAAGCGCCCCAAATTCATTCATGATTTCCCGATGGAAGGTCTCTTCGCGATTGGCTTGTAATACCCTGGTCATGAGTTTGTTTTGAGCAAACTCCCGAGCACTCGACTCGATAAGCCTCTCTTCTTCAGTCAATTGCTCATTCAATAAAAAAGGGTCTTCCCAGGAAAAGGGTGCCTTATCACTACTCATTAGTTACCTTGTGCATTACGTCAGAGGCCGAAAGACTATTCGAGCTAGAACTCAACTTCAACTCTTTAATTTACTCTCAAATTTGACTTCTGAGTTCCGCAAAACGAGCGCTTTAACCGCTATTTCAAGTATAATCGACGCCTAATTTCCCCGAGTAGTCCCATGCCATTAGAACAAACCACGCTTAACCAGCTGATCGATACTGTCCGCCGATTTGTGAACGAGAGACTCATCCCTCTTGAAGAGCAAGTTGCCAATGACGACTTGATACCCGAAAAAGTCATTGGTGAAATGAAAGAACTGGGGTTATTTGGACTGACCATTCCAACTGAATATGGCGGACTGGGGCTCAATACATATGAGGAGTGCCTAGTAGTATTAGAGCTTGGCAGAACAGCACCTGCCTTTCGATCGATCTTTGGAACCAACAATGGAATCGGCTCTCAGGGCCTAGTGATGGATGGAACCCAAGAGCAAAAGGATTACTACTTACCCAAATTAGCGTCTGGAGAAATTATTGGTTCTTTTGCGTTAACGGAACCTGAGGCCGGCTCAGACTCTGCCTCAGTTCAGACCAAAGCCGAACCGGATGGAGACGAGTTTGTTTTAACAGGTACAAAACGATACATCACGAATGCACCAACGGCAGGATTGTTTACCGTTTTTGCACGGACAAATGCCGACGAAAAGGGATCTAGAGGCGTGAGCGCTTTTCTGGTCGATGCCGATAGCCCAGGGCTCTCACTAAGCAAGCCCTACAAGAAAATGGGACAACAAGGCGCGCATATATGCGATGTGATCCTCGATCAATGCAGAGTTCCTCAAAACAAGATGATCGGCGGCGCCGAAAAACTCAATCGGGGCTTTCAGACCGCGATGAAGACATTAGATCGAGGACGGCTGCACATTTCCGCCTTGTCTGTAGGATGCGCAAAGCGGCTCATCGAGCTTTCAGTTTCCTACTCCAAGGATCGAAAACAATTTGGCCAGGCGATCTCAGAGTTCCAACTCCTTCAGGGAATGCTCGCGGACAGCCAGGCTGAAAGTTATGCGGCAGAGACCATGGTTTTAGATGCGGCAGCTCGACGAGACCGCGGAGAAGACATCAACATGCTGGCATCCTGCTGTAAACTTTTCGCAACCGAGATGGTAGGCAAAGTGGCAGACCGAGCGGTGCAAATACACGGCGGCGCCGGATATATCGATGAATACGCGGTCACGCGTTTTTATAAGGATGTCAGGTTATTTAGAATCTATGAGGGGACGAGCCAGATTCAGCAAACGATTATTGCTAAAAATTTATTAAAAGATTAATTATATTAATTTCAATAGGTTATAGATTTTTTATTATTTTATTTATCACGTTTTTTGTGTTTACAGCAACCCTCTTAGAAGCCAGCAAGCCTTTCGACATATCAATAGGATCCTCGGCAGTTTCGTGCGCGTAAAGCACCTCTCGAGAACTTGAGATAATAAGGCCGGCTGATTCTTTGTTGAGTCCCATGTTCAATACCGCTTCCACATCACCTCCCTGAGCGCCAATCCCCGGCACCAGCAACGGCATTTCGCCTACGATTTGCCTCACTCTGCCTAATTCTTCGGGATAAGTAGCACCGGTCACCAGTACAAATTGTTCATCTTCATTCCACTGATGAACCTGATGAGCCACTCTCTCGTAGACTGGAAGGGTATCTGCTGTATTTTTTTGGAGCCAGTCACTCCCTGGATTGCTCGTTCGGCAGAGCACGACAATGCCTTTGTCGGAGTAATTCATATATGGCTCTATGCTTTCAAACCCTAAATAAGGATTTACGGTCACCGCATCCGCCTTATAACGCTCATATGCTTCCCGGGCATACAAAGCAGCCGTACTACCGATATCGCCCCTTTTTGCATCAAGAATCACCGGTATGTCTGGGTAACCCTCTTTGATATAGGCAATCAAGCGTTCTAATTGGAGTTCCGCACCGACTGCCGAAAAATACGCCGCCTGCGGCTTAAAGGCACATACAGACTCATGCGTTGCGTCGACAACCGCTTTACAAAATTCAAAATAAGGCAAATTGCTTTCCCTGAATACGTCAGGAAAGCGTTCTATCTGAGGGTCTAATCCAACGCACAACAACGAGTCAGCCGATTTCCAGCGATCTTTCAACATTGAGATAAACTTCAAAAGCGCTCCTATATCTTTAAGAATAATTCAATTCTAGATCGTTATGCCTCTTCTTCATCACTCAAGACTAGCATCACTGCTTCTCAGCCATCACCCTTTCAACGGTTTCAACAATTGATACGGTCTGAGCTTCTACCTCAAGGTTCGCCAAATCGCCCACTACAAATGATCCAAGAGTCGTTCTTGCTATCGTTTCGGGTATTAACGATACCGAAAAGGTATTTTCAGACCGATTTACTGAAGAGATCGTCAAACTGGCACCATCCAAAGCCACAAATCCTTTGTGAAAAATAAATTTCATCCAAGACTCGTCTGTCTGAAATGTTAACACCCGATCATGATTTTCCTGGCGAATCGACTTTAAAGCCGCGGCAGTTCCCACGTGCCCCGACACTATGTGTCCTCCAATCTCATCGCCAACCTTATAGGACCTTTCAACGTTGACGAAACTAGTAGCCGAAAGCAAATCCAAATTCGTCGTAACAAGCGTTTCGGGAATCACATCGAAATCAATGTCTTCACCCTGAATTTCACTCACTGTTAAACAAACCCCGTTGACTGCAACCGAAGACCCCAACTCCAAACCTATTGCGAGCTGACCAAGTCCTATCGACAACCTGAGTAGGTTTTCATCTCGCTCTACACTTTTGACTTGAGCTAACTTTTGTACGATTCCAGTAAACACAAAATTCTCCTTAGATAAAAAAAAACCGGAATCAATCCGGCTTTAATTCTGGTCTCCTGAAGTGAGCGCCCTTACCCGCCAGAGGCGGCAGCCAGCTGTGCTTGTCGAGCAGATTCTCGATCAATAAACGTGATCCACTGCGCGCAGATCCTAACATTATTGGTGTCTTTATCCTTTCGCGATTCGCTGCGACATGAAACAAAAGATTTTCGCGCTCCCTTGAGTTTGTTTTGATTATACAAGCACATTCCTTTGACGATATGCATCGTCTGCGTTTTCCTTAGCCCCCCTTTGTCCAAGGCTCCTTCAGCAGAGGATACGCACTGCTTGTACTGATCATCTTCCATATACAAATAGGCCAAACGCTCAAATATCTTGCCGTCATCCGAAAGTTTCGCAGCCTCTTCAAATACAGGGATCGCCTCATCAACCTCTTGGGCGAGTTGCCAAGCCTGTCCATAAGACTGAAGATTACGAGCAGAGCGTTCTACTATCTCTCTTTCAAGACCATCTCTGTAGACTTTAGCGGCCTTATAGGGCGCTTCTCTTTGCATTAACAATCCAGCTAAATTAGTAAAATCCGTTTTTGACTCAAAGTAGTCGCCCGCATAAGCCGCTTGCAACGTGTTAAGCTGAAGCTGTTCCTGGCCCTCTTGTCCATAAATCCCCGCAAGACGTATCCAGTAGTCTCGTTTCGGAAATTCTTTAACCAGAATCTTCATCGTGTCGGTATAACCCTGAAAGTCTTCCTTTTCATAAAATAAAAAGGCTACCAGCGCCCACCAATTTTCTTTCACTTTGGTTCCGCGCTCCTGAGCGATGCGGATGCCCTCTTGAATTTGCTTTAACGCGTTCGGATAATCCTTCATTTGATAGTAGACCTGACCCATAAATATTCGGGGTTCAGGTCCCGGGTTTTCGGCTTTACTAATCCACGTCTCCATGTAATCCAGCGCGTCTTGATAATTTTCTACCACAAAGCTCAGCTGAGCGATGGTATAGAGTGTCGTGACCTCCAACCCCTCGGTAACATCTTCCCCTTGAGCCAAGACTTGTTCGTAGGAGTAAATCGCTCCTTTATAGTCTTCTTTTAAGAAAGCGATATATCCGATCATATTATGAATATTACCCAGCTCGTTACCGTTATACTTTTTTGAACGGTTGAGCATATCTTGTAGAAACTGTTCAGCGCTCACGTAATCCTTGGCATCCATAAACTCTTGAGCGGTACCAAGTTTCTTAAAGATCGATTCGCTGATCGTCGGAACTCTGCGCGTTTTTTTCTTTTGTTCTGATTTTTTTCCACTCGTTCGCCCACTCGCCCGATCCCCGGGCGCTGCATAAACAGAAAAACTGTCAAAGCCGAGTTCACCCAAGGTTGATGGGCCCAACACTCCAATAAAAGTTACCAAGGAAGAAACAATAAATAGTATTAACGCTTTCATAGAAAACTCCGTTCTCTAATCCGACAACTCAAAGGTTATTCGGTTTCTTACGCCCGCCACGTCAATAGGCTCGCCATTAACAACCTTGGGCTTATACTTAAATTTCAATGCTGCACTAATCGCTGATCGGTCAAAAATACCTGGCGGCTTCGCCTCTATGACATAAGGATTTCTTACTGCACCAGTCTTCGTTACGATAAATTCCAGAATCACATAGCCTTCGATACCTCGGGTTTGTGCTCTTCTGGGATAAACCGGTGCCACCTTAACGATAGGCAGATACTCTCCATCAGATGAGAATCCACCCCCGCCAACATTCAAATTAACATTAACATCTACCGCCCCTATATCCATGCCTTGAGAGACGTCAGAAGACTCAAACTCAGGCTTCGGCATATCTGGTGGTGGCTCATCGGGCGGTGGTGGTGGTTTTGGTTTGCGTTGCTTAGTTTGGATTTCTTCATCGTCCTCCAACCTCACAAGCTCTAAGAGTTTTCCTTTAGCTCCTTCATCCAACTTGGCCTCGTCGCTTGCGATCACTGCCTGCATAATGAAGAACAAAACCGTTGTAACGACGGCGCCCAACGCCATGCTTATGCCATATCTTTTTAGCAGCATATTAGAATCATATCCTCTCTGTAGAAATCGCCACTTCTCGTAAACCCGCAGCTCGAGCGGCATTAAGAACGGCCATCAGCTTTTCATTCGTGGATTCCTTGTCGGCCTGAATCACCAATCCCCCTTTTGGATTTTCAGCGTGGAGTCTTTCAATGTGCGAGCGAACTGCAGATGCTTCCACCCGTTTCTTGTCTATCCATATTTCGCCGTTGGGGCTAACCGCCACTAACATCGATATAGTTGGTTTTTTTTCGGCTGTCTCGGCATCTGGTTTAGTCACCTGGACGCCGGTTTGTTTTATAAATGTTGCCGTCACAATAAAGAAAATCAACATGATAAACACGACATCGAGCATCGGTGTCAAATTAATATCGGCCTCATCACTACCACCCTGCCGCTTAATTAATTGTCTACTCATAACTGTATCCTCTCGACCTTAGTTAGGCGCTACAAATCTAACGCGATTTGTGAATCCAACAATTGAGTCTCCTCCTCAACTTTGCGTCTGATCAGAGTACCTGCGATCAGACCCGACAAAGACGCAATCATCCCGCACATCGTCGGGATGGTCGCCATCGACACTCCAGATGCCATCGAACGCGCGTTGCCACCTTGTGTCGCCATGGCATCAAATACTGCAATCATGCCCGTCACTGTGCCCAGCAATCCAAAAAGCGGGCACAACGCCACGCAGGTCTGGATGATCGGTAGGGTGCCACTTATCTGGTCGGTCGCATCGGAAATCACGCCATCGCGGATCTGTCGCGCCGTCCATGAATTTCGCTCACTCCTGCCGTTCCATGACTCAGTTAATCCTTTCATCATGTCATTGTACTCCATCCGAAAGAACCAGATTCTTTCAAAGATCAGCGTCCACATGACAAAGGTAATAAGAGCGATGAGCCACAGCACATCGCCCCCCATTTCAATGAAACGTATTATGTCGAGGTATGCTTCCCTAAACATTAGAACTTCCTATTTTGTTATCCAATCGACCGACCAGAACTCTCCGCGTGCTTGGCGATAATCCCAGCACTTTGTTCTTCGATCACATGGATAATTGACTTAGATTGTGAACTAATAATGGCATGCAATAAAGTTGTAGGAATCGCAACGACCAATCCTAACACCGTTGTCATCAAGGCCTTGGATATACCGCTGGCCATGGTCTTCGGGTCTCCAGCACCAAACAAAGTGATTGCCTGGAAGGTCTCAATCATACCGATTACCGTACCCAGCAGTCCCGCGAGAGGCGCGACCACAGATATAACCTGAATCAGCATGATGTTCTTCGTGATACTGGGAGTTTCACTCAGGATCGCTTCGCCTAACTTGAGTTCTACGGTCTCAACATCCACGCCTCGGTTTTCTTCATATATACCAAGGACTCTCCCCAACGGATTATCATCACTTACATCAGGATTATTTCTCTGGGCGTTAACACCTTGACCGATCTTAAATAGCGAAAAGAGCCTTTCCG
>CAZYHH010000083.1:0-10858 GCA_964647295.1 uncultured Pseudomonadales bacterium | reverse complement strand
CATCGCCGAACTCAGCCACTCCTGCGCAACTGGAATCAACTGGATCATCTCAAGAGAACCGGCCGCATAGAGTGGTAGGGCTTGTCGATACAAAGTTTTCCCTTCCTCGGTCAAGGCCACTTCTTCCTCTTCCATTCCCTCGGTGGCCGCCATCAGCTCATTGGATAGGGCTACCTTCTTCTCAAGGCAATCCTTGTCCTTACACTCTCCACGAGCTGACTCCAACTCAGCCGCCTTAGCCGCTGACTGGCCTTTTACTGCGCCCGACTGAATTAACAGCGCTTGAGCAGCTAAAAGGTTGTCCAACGAGCCATTGAATGTACCCAATAGATTATCTTCCGCATCTGCTAGAGAAAGACCAGAACCTGCAGCGTCTGATGATCCGCCACCGCCCTTGGCTATATCCTTAAGTTTGTCACCAAAACCAATACCCATTGCTGAGTTGGCCAAAAAAAGTGTGAACACCGCGATTATTAAACTAGTTGAAATCCTCAAGATTCATATCTCCCTTCT
Source organism: uncultured Pseudomonadales bacterium (assembly GCA_964647295.1). Taxonomy (GTDB): domain Bacteria; phylum Pseudomonadota; class Gammaproteobacteria; order Pseudomonadales; family Azotimanducaceae; genus UBA4421. Next base: position 10,345 of record CAZYHH010000083.1, on the reverse strand, counting down.
GATCTAATCCGGATTAGTTTATACCTTTAAACTGCAACGATGCTACTATTTCCTCAGCTGCCCTTTCCGCTGCAACTACAAGCGCGTTCTTTTTCGCGGTGTCTTGGTCAATCCCCAATGCGGAAAGGGTTACGGGACCTACAGACGCAACACTCTTCGAAAAAAGGCCAGAAACATCAGACACAGTGGCCGAGACAGAGACCACCACTTTCACTTGACCCGAGACCGGGTCCAGATTTTTAGCTCCTACATCGATAGTCCCCACGATGAAATACTTAACACCCGCGCCTCGCAGAAAACGGGAGGCAAACCCTCGAGTCTCTACGCTAACGCTGTTTTCGGTACCAAATTCTTCTTCAAAGGCTTCTAAATCGAATTCACCATTGGATTGAAATGCAACACTCTGCGCTTCGTAGGGTTCGAAACCGGCGCTGGTCATAATATTATTGAAGGACGTCTCGATATAGCCAGGCCTAGACACAACCCAGTTAATCTTGTCAGAACCGATCACCCGGCTTCCGCCCGTCGATCTAGCCTGCATGCTGCTTGAAACGCGTTCCGAGGAGACACTGTTCTCGGTTGCGTCTGCCATCCGATCGTCATTACTCGTACTAGTCGTTTTACTCACCACGTTGTCTCGCACTTTTTTCTGCGTCACACTTTCGGTTTCACGCGCTAAGAAAAGAGCAACCACAGGTGCCGCGGGTCCCGCGGAGGCCACATTCTGACTGATTAAATAGTTCAAATCAGACGTATTGAGCTCCCCACGCAAGACGATCGTGAAAGTTTTTGTTGTTGAATCACAACGCTGGCCGACGACACTAGGATTACTTAGGTACTGATCGATATTCATTTCCACTTCATCAGCAACGATCTTATAGGTGTTCTGTTTTGCTCGACTGAAACGACTCGTGTAAGCGCGCAGTGCCTCAACTTTCGCCTGAGTGAATGCGGCCTGAAAAATCTTGTTGTCTCGAGGCACATCTTTTCGGCACTTGCCTTTTAGCGGTACCGTCGCCGTTCCCTTAACAAACTGTGCATTCGCCGCGTATGAAGGTGAAGAACAAAACAACCACAGCGACGCGACCAAAAACGAAAATAAAATCCTATTCATTACATCTTCCCCCTATAATTCTCTAACGACTCTGAGCGACAACCTTCTTATAAAAGGTGTCCAACTCTTTGCGAATCACTTTCATATTTGCATTTTTTGGAGTATGCGCTTTGATCCACTTTTTGTCTTTCTTTTCTACTTGATTGGCAACCTGATCAAACAATACGCTAAGTGACTCCTCAAACTCTGCCCAGCTATTAGGCTCTCCCTGTGCCTTGGAAACATCACGCACCCGACCTTTCTGAAAATTCTGATTCAGATAGATCTCATTCATGTCGGGTTGCTCAAACTTCAAGCCTAATCCGATGATGTACGACAACTTTCGAAGGTAATCATTTTCTCCCAGCGTCTTCTTGATCATTCCTCTTATCGTGATATGGGCAAGATAGTTCGCCGGGGGTACATCAAAATTAGAAGCGCTGCCGTCGGAAAAGCGCAAGGCCATCTTCCCACCGATTGCCTGTCCCTTGGTATAAGGCAGGACCGGCATATTGAGCCGACTCGAAAAAGCTTTAGAGAATGCCTGCGCGACCCAGGTCTGATATACCTCGGCTTTGCGGTCGTTGGCGTTCAAATACTCTTTGGCTCGCTCACTCAGATCCACTTGGCCGACTTTAAAATAGAGGCTGCCGCGCTGCTGAGGTCTGATGTTCTGAGTCACTCGTACAAATTCATCGATCAGATTGGCACCAAATTCGCGGTCCAAAAGCATTTTTTTAAACACTTCGATACGCTGCTCATCGGTTGGTGGCTGGTCGAGCAAATCTCCGTATCGGATAAACACAGGGTAAGCTCCCATAATCTCTTTGTTAGTGAAATCAAAGGTCAGAATCTGCGCAGTCAAATCGTAGTGGACCACATAACGATCCTTTAATTGATAGACGGACACATTTTCACCATCAAGACCGATGGCCAAGCTAATCGCGTCACCCGACTCAGAGTCTCCTTGACCAACCGTGAGTTCGACACTCGAACTTGATGTATTAATTTCAGCCAATGTGGATGAATAAGGAGGCTCTACAAAATCCGCTGGCCCACAACCATCCACCTTCCCTATCGCAGCGTTTGCATATCGATACCGATCGGCTACCTCATCGCAATCCGCTAAATACGCAAACCCGGCATAGTAGAGAGTCTGTTTTTCGCCAAAAAGCTGCGTCGGGAATATCCCAATCAGCAACAACGCTATTCCTGCCCATCGAACCATTTCGCACCTCCCCTGCGGCTTTCGTTCAAACGCGGTATTTCACTTTCGAGCGTCTAACCCCAACTCGCCGCTGTCGTACTTTACCTCGCTAGAACAATCTGGTCTATCTCCACAAACCCAATTCGCAACTCTAAAAACAGAATCCTATGAATGGCAGACATTAACCCGACGCTATAAACTAGGGCAGGCATTTAACAGGACTCGACTTACAAGTGATCAACAATCTGAGGGAGGATTTAAGTGAATATCGCGGAATTGATCATGAGCATCAGGAATCAAACGATCGTCGTCCCGGCGTTTCAGCGCGAATACGTTTGGGATACAAAGAGAGCCAAAGAGTTAATTGAGTCCCTACTAAAAAGCTATCCGATTGGGTCACTCCTCATCTGGAAGACCAACGAACCAATCGATCTGAAGAACATCGAACGATCCGCAAACGACAAGCGGGAATATCAGGTACTACTGGATGGACAACAGCGCGCTACCACGCTGTTTATGTTGTTCGAGGATGAGATCCCGCCCTACTACACGGAAAATGATATCGATCTGAAGAAACTAAGGAACCTGGCATACAACCTGTTGAGCCGAAAACTTGATTATTGGACCAAGCAGATGGAAAAAGATTCGAGTTGGAAACTTGTCGTGGACTGCATGGCTAACCAGGAAAAGGTAAGGCCAACCCTCATTGCCGAAGAGAGATACGATTTTTTTAACCAGTTGAAAAATCTCACCCATCATGATTTCAATTTTCATTCGAATAAGAGTGGTTCTCAATTTGCCGAGCTTCGCGCCCTGCTCAATCAGGTTGAAATTTCTCTGACTGTTTACGACACCAAGCCTTGCAGATTACGCATTGCTACCAAATCAATTGAGATAAACAAAGAGGATTTAGCAGCGGTTTATGATGGCCATGATTTTGTTAACGAATCACGTTTTCGCGAATTCCTAGACAAGACCATAGCACCCAGAAGTGCATGATCTGATTCCTGAATATGAAGATAAGGGCCAGCTCACAGCCATTTTGTATGACAACCTCCAACTCCTGAAAAACCTGAAAGAACGAGACATACCCGAGCAAACCATTCCAACCAATGCTAGCTTTACTGATGCGGTTGACATCTTCGACAAGATCAACTCTCAGGGAGTGGCCCTCAGCAAGGCCGATCTTGCTATGACTCACGTTAAAGCCAAGTGGCCCGAGGCCGGAGATCTAATCAACACCTTTCTCGGCAAGATGGATCAACGATCCTTTCGATTCAATCTCAGCTTTGCGGCGAGAACCCTAGGAGCGGTGGCGACAGGAAAGTCAACCTGGGAAGCGATTCGGGGGATTGACCGGGATGCCTTGGAAAGCAGCTGGAAGACCACCGAGGAGGTAATCGAATACCTGGTGACCATCCTGGTTGATGAAGGAATTCCAGGCTCAGAGGCAATGACCTCAAATACCGCACTAATACCCTTGATTCGCTTCTTGACTAAACATGGGGGTTCATTCCCGGATGAAGCCAACCGACGGCAAAGCATTCTTTGGTTACACCATGCTTTGATATGGAGATGGTACAGCGCCCAGGCTGATACCAAATTAGAAGACGATCTGAACACTATCGAAAAAAATGATAGTCCCTGGAAAGCATTGATCGACAAAATCAGCGCGCAAAATGGTCGACATGACCTCAAAATTCATGAAAAAGATATTGAAGGCGCCGCCGCAAACAGCGCCTTTTTTAATCTGCTTTACATCATGCTTCGCCAACAGCAGGCGCAGGACTGGTTTCTTGGCATCAGCCTCGGCGCGGTTTCCGAAAGTCAATTTTCAATCGATCGGCATCACATTTTTCCCAAGGCTTTTTTGCTGAAAAATGGTTATTCCGAACTCATTGATCAAGACGTGAGAAAGATCAATGAGATCGCAAATTTAGCGTTTATTACGGGGGCAACCAATAAAAAGATCTCAGACAGAGAGCCCGAAATTTATTTTCCCGAGGTCAATCAACGATATCCCGGCGCACTCACATCACAATTTATCACTCAAGACCAGTCTCTCTGGAAAGTCGAAAAATTTGAACAATTCTTAGAGGAACGAAGAAAATTAATCGCGAACGAGCTGAACAATTTTCTCGATTCATATCTTCAACAAGATAAACAAACCCTTGATTCAAAAAGCGAACTCGAAAACCTGATTCATGCAGCGGAAAGCAATACCTTGGAATTCAAGGAAACCTGGTCTTACGATACTGCCGCAAGCCACCACCGAGGTGAGGCCATCAAAAATCGCGACTTGAACTTTATGGTCATCAAAACCATTGCAGGGTTCATGAACTCGGATGGCGGGACACTACTCATCGGTGTTACCGACAATAATATTGTGGAGGGATTAGACCGAGACATCGAATTATGTAAAGGCGACTTTGATCTGCTTCAACGAAATATTTCACAAATCGTCGATAACGCATTTAATGCTGGAAGATTGGGCTACTTCGATATGACCTTTCCGATTTACGATAGCCAAAGAATCTGCCGAATCGATGTTAAACCGTGCCGTTCTACCAAAACCTGGACAAAGTACGATAGTCGCGCCCGTTTTTTCATTAGAAGAAGTGGCCTCACTTTGGAACTCGAACCTGATGAGACAGAAGATTACTGGCAGGAAAGAAGTATCTAGCGAGGTCACTTCGTAAACACCTTTAGTCGTCTTGCAGTTAACGCAAATTAGTTGGAGTATTATGGTTTGCTCACAGACAAAGGCAGGACCACATGGCTTATTCAGAATACAAGGTACTACACATTACCGAAGGCGGCTGCGGAACCATTTTATTAGGATCATCTGGCATTCCCATCAAAAAACTGGAAACAGAGCTTAACAAAGAGGCCGCAGATGGATGGCAACTGGTTTTCCAGGCCATTGAAAATAAGAGATTCCTGCTATTTTGGTCTAGAGAGGCCGTGTTAGTCACGCTTGGAAGATGAACGCTATTCCATCAAAACTCGCCTGTCGATTAATCGATTACTATCAACGTAAAGGCGGGGGCTCTATATTATTAAATACGGACTGTAACTTTGAACCTACCTGCTCGGAATATGCCAAGCAGGCGATATCAGGTGTCGGGCTGTTAGCCGCCTGGCCGATAATTATCTCACGACTAAAACGTTGCAAGGATCCTGACAAAGTGCGCCGAGATTATGACCCGTTTATCAAGGATTCCCATGTTTGAAGCGTTTACACTGAAATCTCAGGAAGTCGAAGAAAAGGAAGACAAGCTCCGGCTATCGGTCAGGGAGCTAGAGGATTCAGAACGCATGAATTTTCATAAGGCCCTCAGTGATCGCATGAAAGACCCTGACACCTATGCTGTCCTTAATTTTTTCTTCATCACGGGAATACATCATTTTTACCTGGAAAATCACGCTCAAGGCTCAATCAATTTAATCGGGTTTGTGCTTGGATTACTACTTCTGCTGGGTGGGCTAGACGGCCCCTGGGAAGCAGGGATATCACTGATCGTATTTATCATCGTGATCGAACTCCCGGCACTTTTCAGATCACAGATCATTGTCAAAAACTATAACAACCTTCTCAGCTCCCATATTCTCACAGATATGCGATCTACTTCTCAAGAAATCTCTATAAATCACGAATCTAAAATAATCGACCAGAAGGACTAACGACCAGCTGCAAGTTTCTCCTGCTGAGTTTTAGCATTAACAACACCGTGCTCCATAAAATCTGCCAACATAATCGCAAACTCTTCAGGTACATCTCTCGGGATACCGTGCCCGACGCGGCTAAATACATGCAAGGTCGCGTTAGGCAGCCTCTGCCAATCATTAACATTTGCCGCACACAATCCGTCCGCCGCTCCGGCGACCATCAGCGTTGGGGTCGTCAACTCTTTTAAACGCCCGCTCACATCAAAATCCTGCATCGACTGCCAGGAATCCTCAAAGTGAGCGTCAGACACCGACAGCGCCCGGTCGACACCCTGAACCACCGACTCCTCGGTCGCTCGGATACGCATGAGCATTCGCTCGCGGATCATCTCATCACGAGCATCGTCCACCAGCCGTTGCGCTCTCGCGGCTTCGTGTACGGACGCCGGCGCATTAATTCCGGCTGCCGGTATGGGTGCAACCAACACTAATTTGTTCAGACGATCACCATAGGTGACGCCCAACTGATAGCCAATACCGCCGCCCATACTGTGGCCGACATAAGTAAATCTATCGAGACCCAAGGAATCTGCCACCCCAATCACGTCATCGGCGTACTGCGCTATGCTGTAACCTTTTGTCGGGTGTTCGCTATCGCCGGCCCCTCTACAATCCATGACAATACAACGATACCGATCATTCAGGCGAGGGCTGATCTCATCTAGCCAGACGTCGTGCGCACCTGTGTAGCCATGATGAAATAGAATTGGGTCACCCGCGCCACTCTCTTCACAAAACAAGCTAACCCCGTTCACCGATATTGTTGTCATTTATTTTCCTTACTCTTTATTTGATAAGCCTTTCAGCCCGCATTTGATCAATGAGATCCCTCTAATGCGTTGGCTGACCGGAAGCCGGCCACCCTCTCCTCAAGATTCTCGCGTATGTTCATATAGTAAAAGCTGTAGTCGTACATATGATAGTTCCCAGGCCCAAACGGAGTGTTCGCATAGCGTTCAGAGGTCACCTCAGTGACCACCAACGACCCCTCAACACACTGGGCGTCGGCCAACTCCTTATCGATACCGCCCTCGCTCGAAAAGGTTACACTGCCGAGGTTACCTGAAACCGAAACGAGCTGATCATCGGCTCGCCAACTGAGCGGGTTGACGCAAACATCACCTGCTCTACCCAACTTCACGGCCGCATCGGCCGTATTGGCATTCCAGGAAACCTGACAATTGGTCTGGTCGGATTGTTGGCAGACAGGAACTCCATTGCTCCCATCGATCGAGAAGCCCACGGGGTAAGCCGCGACCATCCTCGAGAGCAGATCGCTGCTGGCGACCTCTTCCTCTAACAGTCGGTCCAAATGCTTGGAACCCTGACTGTGACTGGCCAGGATGAAAGGCCTGCCCTGATTATAATGTTCCAGAAAATAGGCAAAGGCTTGCTTTACGTCACCATAAGCAAGATCCAGTGCTTTTTCTCCGCTACCCGATTGATCCTGAAAACTGTACAGGGTCGCCTGTCGATATCTCGGCGCGTAGACCTTACAGCAACCATTGAACACGCTGGCTTGGTCTCTCATCACCCACTCATCAGTGCCCTTATTGGCGGCTTCATCATCCATCGGTTGATTCCAACCTGCTGAACTCACATAGGTCGTTGGATGAACAAAAAACACGTCGACGTCGGCAGTCGCCTGATTATCTGCAAAGTCCGGCGCAGGTGTGACATCTGCGGAATCTGTGCGATCGGGCAGTGCGGCCCAATGGGCCTCCTTCCGATAGTCCGGCGCCCCAGGCACCGTATCGACCGAATAAGGCTGATCGGGTTCCATAAACAGCGTCATCGCAATCATCCCCAGGTAACCCCGAGCTAGAAAGCCTATAGCCACCAATAGAACCAGCACCCCACCAAACCAATATAGTAGTTTTTTCATATCCAAGCTCCCTCACTAAACTCTAATTAACTCTCCAGAACAAACCGACCACTCGTTACAATGAAGCGCTTTTTTGCTCTAAATACTGGTCGATCAATTCCTCAACAATGAACAAAGGAGGCTCCCCATGCCCGAGAACCAGCGAGTGAAATTCTCGCAAATCAAACCGCTCTCCCAATTCTCGCTTCGCTCGTTCACGTTGCTCTAATATCTTCAGCGCCCCAACCTTATAACTGCACGCCTGTCCTGGCCAGACAATGTAACGCTCGATCTCAGCGACGACCTCTGTGTCAGACATTCCTGTCGTGCCTTTCATGTAGTCGATCGCTTCTTTTCTGGTCCAGCGTCTATGATGCATGCCCGTGTCGACGACCAACCGGACAGCCCGGAACAACTCACTTTGCAACACGCCAAGCTCATCATAAGCATCTCTAGCCATTCCTAATTCAACAGCCAATGACTCAGCATAAAGTGCCCACCCTTCTGAAAAGGCGGAAGACCCATAACCCAATCTTCGATAAAGCGACAGATCCGAATTCTCTAAATTAAGCGCAATTTGAAGATGGTGACCAGGAACCGCTTCGTGAAAAACCAAAGTCGCCATACTGTACTTCGGCGTTTGTTTAATGTCGTACAAGTTCGCGTAAAAGACCCCGGGACGGCTTCCGTCAAGAGAGGGCGATTGGTAGTAACCACCCGCCTGATTTTCCTCTGAATACGCCGGTACCGCGCGCACCTCTACTTCCGCTTCGGGCATCTTCTCAAAGTGTTCTTCAACTTGGTCCCAGGATCGACTCACCAGATTCTGATAGTCTTTCACCACCAAGGATTTTCTCTCTGATGTGTCTTGGTACAAAAACCGATCCAACTCGTTGAGATCGTTCATCGCCTCGCCGACAGTGCCTTCCGTCCTATGTCCGAGCTCACTCAGTAATCTCGACATTCGAGCTTCTATACGTTCGACCTCCTCCAATCCCATTTGATGTATTTCTTCCGCTGAATAATCGGTCGTCGTGCGCATCCTCAACATTAGCGCGTAGTAGTCCTCTCCTTCCGGTAATGACCAAACACCATCGTGCGGATTCGCGTACTGTTGATTCTTTAACACGTATTCCAGCAAACCCCGGTAAGCCGATTTTACCGGCCCATCAATTAATGCCTGCGCTTTAGATCCGTAATCTTGTATTTGATTTTCGGTCAGATCGAGCTCGCCCAGCTTTTCCAGATAAACCGTGTAAAGCGGATTTTCGGCTAACGGTTGCGCCAAAAACTCGTTGATTTGATTTTCGAGATGCGCAAAAACAAAACGAGGCGGAAAGATACCGCGGTCGCTCTGCACTTTCAAAATTTCCAGCGTTCCCGCGAAACTGTCATCCAACATATCCAAACGATCGAGATACGCTGCCGCCTCGCTTTCATCGCGGATAGGATGTACGTCATTCAAAAACTCTATTAGATTAAGATGATCGCCGCTGATCTGATTGAGTGGGTAATCGTGATAGGGGAACCGCTCCAGTAGTTCGGCAGCGTTAGCAGATTCAAATATCGCAATTTTTTTGGTGTTAAGCTGCTGCTGAGTCAAAAAATCGTCATCAAATGAGTTCAGCATAAGGCGGTGGCGTTTCAGTTGTGTTAAATCTTGATCCAGTTCCTCTGGCGTATATATCGAGAGCTCGGATTGATGATTAGTCAGCCAGTTCATCCCATCCACCAGACCCAGATAGGTAAGAGCCTCTGGTGAGTCCATTGCATCCAAAATCAGCTCCTTAGCCAGGTAATGATCAATAGACCAGGGCCGCATCCAAAACAGGTTAATGACGTAAAGGATGACCATAAAGGTCAAAGACAACAAAATGCGTAACAGATTCTTGCGGATGGCCCTTCTCTTCACCATTGATTAAGATCTCACACTGTTAATTAAACTAATGTATTCGATAATGCCGACAAAATCTAAAAACTATCCAAACGAATACTAGAGAAATAACAAACAAACAAACTCAACAAAACAGACAGAATCAATCCATTATGTACCTTGATCCTATAGTCCCCCCAGAATTCCAGGTCCCAACCTCCAAAGAGACCTCTCGCTGCCTGTTCCGCCCGCTGACCATACGAGACGTCACTCGAGATTTCGATGCGGTCATGAGTTCAGCAGAATTTTTAAAAGAGCACTTCAACCCCAGCAGCAGTTGGCCGGAAGGGCTCACAGTAGAACAAAACTTGATCGACCTGGGCTGGCACGAATATGAATTTCAAAATCGCACGTCTTTCACTTACACCATCACCAATCTCGCAGACAAGCTGACCTTGGGCTGCTGTTATATCTACCCTTCAAAACTGGAAAATCATGATGTCTCGATCTCTCACTGGGTCCGCAATTCGGAGCGCAACACTGGTCTGGCCGAACACATAGCGGACACCCTAAAAGACT
>CAZYHH010000082.1:0-11011 GCA_964647295.1 uncultured Pseudomonadales bacterium | reverse complement strand
CGAAATATAATCTACAAAAACTTTTCCCAGTAGATGGTCAACTTCGTGTTGTATGCAAACTGCAAGAAGTCCTTCTGATGTGAAATTTACATGGTTCCCCTCTATATCTTGCCCGGAAACTTGAGCAATCGTTCGTCTTGACACTTTTTCGTATACCCCTGGTAGAGAGAGACAGCCCTCTTCTGCTTCTAATATATCACCGGAGAGTTCAAGTTCAGGATTAACCAGTATTACGGGTTGGTCTTTGGTCTCAGATATGTCGACTACTATGAGCTGAATATGGACGTTGACTTGCGTGGCCGCTAAGCCAATTCCGGGCGCTTGATACATGGTGTTAAGCATGTCTTGAGAAAGCACTTTTAAGTGACTATCGAAATCTGTCACTGGTTTTGCAATTTTTCTAAGCCGCGGGTCTGGGAATCTAAGAATTTCTAAAATAGGCATATAACGTAAATTAATTCTAGAACTGTGAAGTATAATCTCAAGGTAGGTATTTTAATACTGAGTGCGATGATAGAAAATTTGGTTGTTTGAATTGTGGTAAAAAAGCGGTTTCAGTATATTTAGGCGCTTGTGGAAAAAGGAAATAATAATGTCTAGGGTTTCGATTTTGATGGGCTCTGAGTCTGACTGGCCAGTTATGCAATCGTGTAAAGAAGTATTGGATGATCTGGATGTTCCTTGTGAGGTGAGGATTACGAGCGCCCATAGAACCCCTCAGGAAACCAAAGAATATGTAATTGATGTTCAGAACCGCGGCTGTAAAGTTTTCATCTGCGCAGCCGGTATGGCGGCTCACCTTGCTGGAGCGGTGGCAGCCCAAACCACCTGTCCGGTCATAGGGGTGCCCATTAGTAGCGGAGCCCTTCAGGGAGTGGATGCGTTACTGTCTACTGTGCAGATGCCTGGGGGAATACCCGTCGCAACGGTAGCGATTGGAAAGGCAGGTGCAAAAAATGCCGCTTACCTTGCAGGTCAAATATTAGCCGTCAATGATGAAGCTTTGTTTCGGCGAATTCTTGCGGACCGCGAGAAAAATAAAGACAAGGTGATTTCCCAAAATGAAGCTCTCCAGAATACTTTGAATTAGTGTGAATGATGTTAAGTGCGCTGTCTCAGCTCTGAGAAGAGGGGGTATCATTGCACATGCTACCGAAGGTGTTTGGGGCTTATCTTGTAACCCTAGATCCCAAAGCGCGATAAAGAGAATTTTGGAGATTAAACAGCGCTCGAAAACCAAGGGCTTATTATTGATTGGGGGAGTTGCGGATTTCTTTGGTGGAGAATTATCGACTATCAACCCTGATAAGCGAATGGAAATTGAAGCGACTTGGCCTGGGCATCACACTTGGGTTTTACCTAATACGAAGGGCTATAGTGACTGGATTACCGGTGGCCGAGAGACGATCGCCTGTCGAGTCCCTAATCATGATCAAGCGAGAAATTTGTCAATGCAGTTTGGAGGACCGTTAGTCTCTACTTCAGCAAACTTTTCGGGATTTCCAGAGTTAAAAACTGAAGAGGCGGTAAGAAGTGATTTTGAGGCGCTGGTGGACTTCATTCTGCCAGGTTTAATTGGTAATGAGACGGGACCCAGCAAAATTCATGGTTTGGATGGTTCTATGCTAAGAGGCGAGTGTGGATAAATATTTGGTTCTGGGTAATCCGATTGGCCATTCGCTTTCGCCGGCCATACATAGCATGTTCGCCAAGCAAACTAATGTTCAGATGTCCTATGACAAACAACTCGTACCATTAAATGAATTCAATGAATGTATTGAGGAACTTGTTAAAAAGGGGTTTAAGGGTTTTAACGTAACGTTACCGTTTAAAGGCGACGCGTTTACCAAGGCCACTGCTGTAGACGAAAATGCTGCAGTTTCGATGGCAGTTAATACTATAAAAGTAGATGAAGAATCGAATCTGCGAGGCTTTAACACTGACGGAGTCGGTTTAGTGAGAGATCTGGTTGATCGATTAGGACTGACCTTACCTAATAGCCGGATTTTAGTTCTAGGAGCGGGTGGAGCAGCTAGAGGAATTATTGGTTCTTTGCTTGGCCATTTGCCTAGTAGTATTGTTGTGGCGAATCGTACCGCGGGAAAAGCAGAAAAGCTGGTCTCCCTATTCAAAGATTCAAACCAAAGAGTCGCTCTGGACTGGGTTAGCTTGGATAGCCTTCACAATGACTTCGATCTTATCATCAATACAACATCCGCGGGGCTAAAGGGCACATTTAATGTTATTGATGAGCGAGTTGTCAGAAACAAGGTTTGTTACGACCTTTCATATGGCGCTAAAGCAGTTTTTGTTTCATGGGCGAGAAATTGTGGGGCGTCAAAAGCGATAGATGGGCTAGGAATGCTGGTTGAGCAGGCCGCGGAGAGCTTCCTTATATGGCATGGCATTAGACCGAAGACCCAACCCGTATTCAACGTACTTAGGTCACGGCATTGATAGGTGAGAAACAAAAATCGAAAATGTCTCGCTTTATTGCCGGTGCAGTATGCCCTAGTTGCGGCAAGCTGGACCGTATTGTCATTGAAGAAAAAGATGCCGTTTCAATGAGACATTGCGTGAGTTGCGGGTATTCTGAGAAAAAACCAGAAAATGTTCAGTTGCCTTCTCCGAACCTGAAGGGAAGGCTAGAACAATCTACCCCTATTCTAGTTACTGCTTCAAAGCTAGACGTAATTAATCTTGATGAAAAATAGTTGATAAAGTGAGCCTATTTCAATAATTGTTTTGAGGCTAATACTAGGAGCAGGTATAGTTGAGGCCTCGAACTACTCTATTTTGCAGTTGATTACACTCCTTAGAGAGTTTGGGTTTTAACTTGATTAAGTATTTGATGTGAATAAAGGGTTGATAAGAATTTAATGGTCTTCCCAGATAGTTTGCACAGGCTAACGTTGAGTAGATTGGGGTGTCGATCGGAACTGGCCAGTGAGTTTAGGGGTAGAAGGAGCTAGTTTCCACGTTGGAAATTTTTGTTATAAAAGAGATCATTTTTTGGTTTTGCATCGTGGCAGGCATGGGGGCTTTTTTGTTTATGCCGATGTCTGTGATTCACCATTATTTCCAAGTGCAAAAGTCTAGTGAGGGCTTTTCATTTGGCCTAGTTAAGGAACTTTTTTGGTTGGTTATTCCCTGTTTGATGATTCTGTTTATGGTGTTGCCTGCTGGGGAAGAAATGGTGAACAAGCATTTACAGGGGAGTGTTTTTTTCAATGAAACCTTTGAAGAGCCCGCCGCCTTTTTTGGTGAAGTCGACGTTATTATCGTTGGTTTTAATGAGGATTTAGCCGAGCGTGTATATCGATGAGTGAGCTGGTCGAACCGAAATTATTGGTAAGTGATTACCTAGAGCTTTGTAAGCCAAAAGTAGTGTTACTTATGCTGTTATGCGTAATCGTCGGAGCTTGCCTGGCTAGCCCATCCGCGGTATCAATGAGTATATTATTTTTCTGTACACTGGGAGTAGGCCTTGTAGCCAGTTCGGCTGCTGTTGTTAACCATTTAGCGGACTCTCACATTGATGCCAAGATGGCGCGTACGCAAGATAGGCCTGCGGCTACCGGCCGGGTTAGCCAGGTTGAAGGGTTATTTTTTTCGGCTGTCCTTGGAATCTCAGGGATGTTGATTTTGTGGTTTTTCGTCAATCCATTAACAGCTTGGCTTAACCTATGCTCCTGGGTTGGTTATGGGCTGATCTATACCTTTTTTCTAAAAAGAGCAACACCTCAAAACATCGTAATAGGCGGTCTCTTTGGAGCTGCACCCCCCTTGTTTGGTTGGACTGCTGTGACCAATGCAATAGAGCCGGGGGGGCTTTTGTTGGTGTTGATTATATTTGCTTGGACGCCACCTCATTTTTGGGCGTTAGCTATAGAAAGAAAAGAGGAGTATGCAGAAGTTGGTGTCCCTATGTTACCGGTTACCCATGGAGATAGGTTTACGCGATTACACATCTTGTTATATACGTTGATGTTATCAGCAATTTCGCTGATGCCTTTTCTGATAGAGATGTCGGGGTCGATTTATTTATTTGGAGCGCTGTTGCTAGCGGCAGGATTTTTGTATCTGGCATTTGCTTTAGTGTTTTCCAGGAAACCCGGATTACCTAATCAAACTTTTCGCTATTCAATCGCCTATCTAGGTGCCCTATTTCTGTTTTTGATCGTAGATCATTATTACTACTTGTAGCGATTAAATTAATTAAACTAAGTCAATGAAGCCGTTTGGATATGTGATTCTCATTGCCCTTTTTAGTTTGGGCCCCCTACTTTTTTTGTTCAACTTCATACCTAACTTAAATAATGATGGAAGAAACGAAAAACTCGAGGACTTGGGAGTTGTCATTGTAGAGACCCCGAAAACCATCGATTTTTCGGGTTTCGTCGACCATCTAAGACATCCGCTTGAGGAGTACGGCCTCAAAGGAAAATGGACTTTCGCTTACTTTGGTTTTACTCGATGCCCTGATTTTTGCCCTACGACATTATCAGTAATAGCTAAGGCGGAGAGGTTGCTCATTGAAAACATGGACAGTTTTGATCCGGATTCCTTTCAAGGAGCGCTTTTTACCATAGACCCATCTAGAGATCTTCCAGAACATTTGGGTCCTTATGTGACTACCTTTTCTGATCGATTTATAGGTGTTTGGTCTGAAAAGGGTGTTAGCGCGTTGGCGGCCAAGTTAGATATCGTTTTTGAACAAGTTCTAATGGAGGGTGGAGGATATATGTTTGACCATACAAGCAATGTAGTCATCATAAGCCCTGAGGCTAAATATTTTGGGTATATTCGCAGACCACACCGACCTGAAAAAATAGAGAAAATATTTACAATTCTGCAACAAGAATCAATGCTCAATTAGATGTTTAAGAACATCTTCCATTTCTCGAGGATCTTTGATTCGGCCTTTGTTTTCTTTTTGACCTATTAATCTAGATAACCAAAAATTCAAAGCTGCAAATACGATAAAAGAATCAAAAAATTTAAATTCGTCAGAGGTGATTGGTTTAAAACTGTTATAGGTTTTTAGTATGCCTTGTACTAAATCATCTTGTAGTTTGCCGTCTTTTTCTTGACACCAGTCAAGGGCGATCACCGCTAAATCGTACATACAATAGCCAATAGAGGCATGATGAAAGTCTAAGATCCCTGTAATTTGTTGATTATCAAACAGCACGTTGTCTCTGAATAAGTCTGCATGGATCAAGGCATTATTAAGATTGAGCTTTTTTTCTGATGCGCTAAGTCTTTTCACTCTTGCCATGGCGAGATTAATTGTGGTTTTTTGTTGTTCGTCTAATATTTTATCAAGTTTGTCGTTTTGATGATTTATCCAAGTGGTGTCTCTTGGGTGTTTCAATAGGGGACCAACCGATTTTTGGGGAACTTTGTGTAACTGGGCTACGAGTTCCACTAGTTGGTTTATGTTGTCGTTATTCGGCTCTAGTAAATGCTTACCAGGTAAGCGCGGCTGCAGTATTGCTTTATGATTTTCAAATAAATTAAAGAAATTTCCTTTTCGATCAGCTATAGGTGCTGCTACGGGCAGCCCGTTTTTTTTTATTAAAGCCATCATCGGAAAATACAAATCTTGCGAGTAGGATGGCGTTTGAATTAGCGTAAGAACGAAAGAGCGCGAATTGCCGCCATCATCAGTTTTTATAAAGTAATTGAGGTTTTCTATTCCTACTGGGGCGATTTGAATATCGACGATAGAGCCGACTTGGTACTCAGAACATAGGCTTATAATACTATCCCGGTTCAGCATTCTAGGTCACATCGTTTGTTAATCAAAAGTCGCGATCACCCAGCTTGGGACTAGTTTTGCGGAGCGCGTAAGATCACCGCCATTTTGCGTAGGGTCAACTGGAACTAAATTGTAGGGCTTCCCTCGTTTGGGGATGATTTGAATCATTCTAAGTTGACCGTTTTGCCGGAATTCTAGGATTGTCTTATTTTCTCCAGCAACGATCACCACATCTGGCCCTCTGATGGCCTCGGCGCTGTGAGCAAGTTGAGAGTTTGGTGCGATAATTATTTCTACTACTAAGCAGCATAATAAGGCCCACATATAATGACTAAATCTCTTAGAAACTGTTCTACGATTTAAGTGTGACTGTAGTAGAGTTTTGTTATCCATATAGAGACTATACGTTGGCAAAAATCAGTAAAGACAATGATCCTACAAAGCCTATCGTATTGGTAGACGGTTCTTCCTATCTGTTTAGAGCCTATTATGCGATGCCGGAATTGACATCTTCGGATGGACAGCCGACAGGGGCGGTTCGCGGGGTCATCAGCATGATGAGACGTTTGGGGCGAGATTACCCAGGCTCTTTATTGGTAGTGGTTTTTGATGCCCCCGGTAAAACATTTAGAGACGATCTATATAGCGACTATAAGGCAAATCGAGAAGCCATGCCGGCTGATCTAAAAGAACAGATCGAGCCAATACACAACATTATTGAGGCGATGGGTTTACCGTTAATCATGGAGCGTGGGGTCGAGGCTGACGATGTAATCGGTACGTTGGCAAGGCAAGCTGAAAGAGCTTCGAGAAAATTAGTGATATCCACGGGCGACAAGGATATGGCTCAGCTAGTCTCTGAGTGCGTCACCTTAGTGAACACAATGACGGATACGGTAATGGATCGAGATGGAGTGCAGGATAAATTTTCGGTTACTCCAGAACAGATAATTGATTACTTAGCTTTAATGGGAGATACGATTGACAATATTCCCGGCGTCCCGAAGGTTGGGCCAAAGACTGCGTCAAAATGGCTTAAAGAATATGGAACGCTTGAGAGCATCATTGAAAATTCTGATCAGATAGGAGGAAAAGTTGGAGAGAATTTGCGAGCTTCACTGGTTCAGTTACCCTTATCGAAACAACTAACTACTATTAAGTGTGACGTAAAACTTGAGGCCGGGTTGTTTGATTTAGAGCTAACGGCTCCTGATGATAAAAAACTCAAAGAGATCTTTTCTCGTCTAGGGTTCAAGTCTTGGATCGACAACGCGCCTATTCCGACTGGTCCCGACCATTCTCCCATTCTAAGAGAAAGCATACCAACGAGTTATGACACAGTATTAGATAAAAAGACGTTAAAAAAATGGATAAAACAATTAGCAGAAGCGGGGAGCTTTAGTTTTGATACCGAAACTACTAGTTTGAATTATATGGTTGCCGAACTCGTGGGGCTGTCTTTCAGCTGCAAACCAGGTAAAGCTGCTTATATTCCGGTGGCCCATGAAGAAGAAGGGGTGCTCGCCGAACAACTTCTTCTGGAAGATGTTTTGTACGAAATTAAACCATTACTTGAATCCCAGGATTTCATGAAGATAGGACAGAACATCAAGTATGACATCAATGTATTGGCTAACTATGGCGTCGAAGTTTCCATGCCTTATGTTGATACGATGCTTCAATCTTACGTATTAAATAGCGTAGCTACTCGCCATAACATGGATGCTATGGCTAACTATTATCTGAACAGAAATACTATTCATTTTGAGGATGTAGCGGGCAAAGGGGCCAAGCAGATCCCTTTTAGCCAAGTCCCTCTTGAGATTGCCAGCGAATACGCGGCTGAAGATGCTGATGTGACTTTTCAGCTCAACCAGCTTTTGTCTAAGTCCTTAAATGAAGCCAAGTCTTTGCAGGTCGTATTGCAGGAAATCGAGACACCATTGATTTCGGTTTTGGCAACGGTTGAGCGAAATGGGGCTTTGGTGAGTGGGGAGATGTTAAACCGGCAAAGTGTTGAACTGGGGTCAAGACTTGAAGAGCTTCGGACGATGGTCTGGTCGATGGCTGGAGAACAATTTAATCTAGATAGTACGAAACAGCTTCAAGAGGTTTTGTATGAAAAACAGGGACTGCCAATTCTCAAAAAGACTCCTGGTGGGAAGCCGAGCACTGCAGAACCGGTGTTGGTTGATTTGGCTAGGGATTATGAACTCCCTCAGGCCATCCTAGAATACCGCAGTCTATCTAAACTTAAATCAACCTATGCAGACAAACTGCCTTTACAAATTAATTCAGAGAGCGGACGAGTTCATACCTCCTATCACCAAGCTGTGACGGCTACTGGTCGGCTCTCTTCGACTAACCCTAATCTCCAAAATATCCCAATAAAGACAGAGGAAGGAAGAAGGATTAGGAAGGCCTTCATTGCGGAAAAAGGCAATAAATTAGTTGCAGCAGATTATTCCCAAATCGAGTTACGGATCATGGCTCACCTATCTAAAGACGAACAACTTTTGAAGGCATTTGATGAAGGAATTGATATTCATCGAGCGACGGCTTCTGAGGTGTTTGGTTCAGCGCCTGAGGATGTAAGCGATACCGATCGCAGAAGCGCGAAGGCGATTAATTTTGGATTAATTTATGGAATGTCGGCTTTTGGATTAGCCCGTCAGCTAGGTGTAAGCAGAGCGGTTGCGCAGAATTACATAGACCTATACTTTGAGCGCTATCCTGGCGTCGCAAACTACATGAATGACAGCAGAGTGGTTGCAAAAGAAAAGGGGTATGTTGAAACAGTGTATGGACGTCGACTTTATGTGCCAGAAATTTCTGCGAAGCATGCCCAGCGCAGGCAGGCAGCAGAAAGGACGGCCATAAATGCGCCCATGCAGGGGACAGCCGCGGACGTCATCAAGCTTGCTATGAGCAATGTTCAGGCCTGGCTGACAAAAAGCTCAGTGGATGCAAAGATGATCATGCAGGTCCACGATGAACTAGTGTTTGAAGTAGCCGAGGCAGATGTTGAACAGCTTTCCATTGAGGTGAAAAAATTAATGGAAGGAGCAGTCAATCTAGACGTGTTATTGGAGGTAGAAATTGGTACGGGTGACAATTGGGATGAAGCTCATTGAGCTTTATCCTTTTTAGGTAATTTGCAGCCATTGCGTAACGGTTTTTATTAGTTCCTCTTTGCCTTGGCCCTTTAAGGCCGAGAACGTCTGTATGGAGGTGTTTTGGTAATCGGAATATTTGTCACGTGTCTTATACAGGACATCCAACTTTTTATTGTTACTTAGCTTGTCGGATTTATTTAACAGGATGTGCACTGCTAAGTCAGATTCTTTAGCCCAGGTTAAGATTTCTAGGTCGTAGTCTTGGTTTGGATGCCTAATATCCATTACAAGTACCAGTCCTTGCAGATTTTCCCTATACGATAGGTATTCGTTTACCGCTCTTTGCCATTGCGCTTGCAATGATTTGCTGCTCTTGGCGTAGCCATAACCAGGCAGATCGACTAGACGTCCTCCAATACTGGTTTCAAAAAAGTTAATCATTTGCGTACGACCGGGTGTTTTGCTTACCTTCGCTAGGCTTTTGTTACCAGTTATTTGGTTAAGTACAGAAGATTTGCCGGCGTTTGATCTGCCAGCGAAAGCCACCTCACTAGTCTCTGGGGCGGGACATTGCTTTATGCTAGGCGCGCTCTTTAGGAAGGTGGAATCAATTCTTGAGTTGATAGGGCTTGGATTCATTTAATTGCTTCGATCTTAGTTAAAGTCGTGAAGTTAGTTATTTGTTAGCAATGGCTATAATTAGTGTTTTCTGTTCGATCTTATTTGATGCTGAGCGTATAATCGCGCCGAAGGAGTTTCTAGTCCACTTAGGTTTATTGGATATCAGAGTTATGGTTGTTCGTTGTACGCTTGTTTATTACTTCCTGTCACTCTTCTTTTTTTGTGCTTTCAGTCATGCTGCTGGAGATGCGGAAAGAGGGAAAGCCCAGGCATTGGTTTGTGCTGCTTGTCATGGTCAAGATGGGGCATCAGGTATTGCACCTACTTATCCAAACTTGGCAGGCCAAAACGAGAAATATCTGTTTAATCAGCTCCAGATGATCGCTAGCGGGGAACGAGCGCTAGTAGAGATGACCGGTCAGTTGATGGGTAAGACTGAACAGGATTTATGGGATTTGGCCGCATATTATGCGAGCCTCCCTCAGAAGTCTGGCATTTCGGAAGGAATAGATGAAGAAATAGAAAAAGCTGCCTCTATTTATCGTGGTGGGATCGCACGCAAAGGAGTTGCTGCCTGTACGGCTTGCCATTCGCCTACCGGACAAGGGAACAGTCAGGCGGGCTATCCAAGTATTGCTGGGCAGTCTGTTGATTATACGATCGCTCAGCTTACTGCATATAGAGAAAACCGTAGAAGGACTGACGAAAGCTTTGGAGGCATGATGAGAGGTGTGGCAGAAACACTAACAGATACTGAGATAGCCATGCTAGCCGATTACCTTAGAGGCCTTCACTAAAACCTAATAAGCGTGATTTGAGATCGCGTTTCTTTGGAGTGTTGATAAACCAGACTAGAGGTTGGCCAGGTTATGAAAATTATATTGTTTGCGATTCTAGGCGCATTGATTTTAGTTCCTGCAATTGCCGAAGAAAAATATCGCCAAGGCAATCAATATGAACTGATTCCGATTCCTGTTGAGGCCAATACTGATGGCGTTGTCGAGGTGGTCGAGATTTTTTCATATGGCTGTGTTCATTGTTACAACTTTGATCCTTATGTTGAGGTATGGAAGCAGGAGCAAGCGGGGGCGGTTAAATTTGAACGATTACCAGCAGTCTTTACGCCAGAGTTTGCCAAGGCATATTATGCTGCCGAAATTCTCGATGTCGTTGATGAAGTCCATACTCCAATTTTTAATGCGCTACATATAGAGCGGAAGGATATGCGAAGAAGGGAGACTTTAGCTGAAGTATTCAAACGTTACGGGGGAGTACCTGAAGAGGATTTTCTCTCAGTTTACGATTCTTTTGCGGTTCAATCTCGGGTGCAACAAGCCCAAGCGCGAGTGGCGGCCTATAGGGTGACTGGCATTCCGACGATGATTGTTTCTGGAAAATACCGAATAGATGGAAGAATGGCGGGAAGCAACAACGACATGCTTAAGGTTGTTGACCATCTGGTCGGGTTAGAGTTGGACTAACCCAAAGGACCAGTTTTTCGACTGGCCCC
>CAZYHH010000081.1:0-11233 GCA_964647295.1 uncultured Pseudomonadales bacterium | reverse complement strand
TTCGCTCTGTGAGTTCGCCAATCTTCGGTCCGCTCGTTGGCGTTAATGCCCCAGCAGGAGCGACCCGATCGTTGAGTACTCCCACCTGGCGAGCCAGCGCCAGGACCATAACAGTTAGGAGTATGATCAGCCCCCACAACAATAAATTTGAAACCAACAGCCAATCCATCATTGTCTCCAGGACGCTATGTTAGAGCTATTGGCGATTAGAGTCTCTGCACAACGGTTCAATAAAAGAGCGACCGTTAGAGTGAGCACGCCCAAGGCAAAATCTACCCATTGCAGTTCACGGATGACCTGAGGCAGCAGTGTGGATAAAACGATTAAAATGTAAATCCCGTTTCGAGTTACTAGCCCCCAGGATAAGGATTGCTCGTTCCATCCACACCCACAGCTAATGTGAGACCGGGATCTCAGTAAATTAATGCCGATTGCAATTGCGTACAAAGCTAAAATCATTGAAGACCCGATAGCAGCAGCTGGTCTGAGTGATTCGACGATCCACATTCCGCACAGAATGAACTCAAAGACCACGACTAAGATGCTTACAGCTAGAAGTAACTGAGCAGGAATAATTTGGTAGCCCTCTAATGTTGCCCTAAAAACACTAAATGACATCGATTTTTTTAGGGCTGCCGATAAGAATAAACCCGCGAATCCGCATGAGATGATCAGAATAACGAGAGGGTCCATCGTTTAATACGGCAACAACAGACCAACATCTGAGCCAGCATGAATGGTATGTTCTTTTTTCAATGTTCTGATGTCGTAGACATCCACCATCGGTTCGAGTGCACGACTCGCGATTAATTTGGGAATTTGGGTTTGAGTGACCAAAATATTGTTGATAAGGGCTTCGGTGGATATCTTTGCGATGCGCTTTTGTCGATCCCGATCAAATATCCAGATTTCATTTCCAGGGGTTTCATGGGTATCTATTCCTCCCTGATGCATGATCGTAAAGAGTAGGTTCAACTTTTCGTTGACCGCCATAATCTGAACACCCCCAACGCGCCATCCTTCGTCGCCCTCTGCTAATATCGACCAGGGCTTGCTGATCGAAATATTTTGATCATTAACTGTTACATTAAAAACGTTGCCTTCAAACGATATCAGTTCCCAGGAATCGCCAATTTTGATGGGTTTATCGAAGATAGGGTCATCCTCAACTGAAAAAAATTCTTGGCTCCTCGATCGCGTTTTTTCTGTGCCGTTTTTGTTCAGCTCGATTCTTTGCAGAGTTCCATCACCACACATCATCAGAAAAGCGCGGTCTTCAACGGGCATTTGCAGAGCACAACCCGGTGTCGAAATTTCTTCGACAAATTCTCGGTCGAGCACGTCGACGATGGAAACCGATTGTGCTGGCGTCATGTTAAAGATGGTGATGTGACGATTGTCAGAAAGCAGACCGAGGTATTGGGGAAAGGCCAACGAGGATACCTTGTTAGGGATTTCGATTTCCGCGATTTGGCTGAGTGATGCGTGGTCGATTATTGAGAGTAAGTCAGTTCGTGTTCCTTTGGATCTCCGAGAATAGTGAACTTCAGCAGCGTACAGTTCTTTGCGTTTTGGATGCCTTACGACAGAGGGCGTCCACGGGGTCAGAGAAAGCAGGCCTCTCATCTCTCCGTCTTCACTATCAAAAAGATAACCTGGGCCCATTAGTCCTTTAGCTATGAACCAGGAAGGCTCTGGGTCTGCCAACGTAGAAGAGGCAATCTCCTCTGGTTGAATACCTGCGTGTGTTCCAATACTCAGCAAAAGTAGTAAAAAAGCTGGTAAACTTCTCATTAGCACCTCCTGTTTGACTGGTTAAGAGTATAACGCGGAAATAGCTGGTTGCACTCCTGTATATTCCAGTCTTTGTTGTCAATCCTAGAGTTTGCCTAATTAATCTAATACAGTGGCGACCTTTGTTGTGGGGACTTTTTGCTAGAAATTTTTAGTTAATGTGATTCCCAAGACCAATTAAGGAAGGCGATTATTCAATGGTAACCGAGTCCAAATCTCATGATCAAGCAGCACTAGTTGGTTCGATGGGATCGTCCGGTGATTCACGGATGGGGCAGGATCTTACTATCGGTCCTGAGTATCAACATGTATTGCGATTGACCGGTTTCATGTTGCTGGGGTTTGTTGCGGTGATGGGGGCGAATCTCATCGAAACGCTCTATATCGGGAAAGTAGGTACCCTGGAATTAGCGGCATTAGGGTTTACCTTTCCCGTCGTGATGGGTCTGCAGGGGATGATGATGGGCTTAGGGATTGGAGCATCGTCGGTAGTCGCTAGGAGTATTGGTAGCGGAGAATGGCGAAGAGCGAAGGTGCTCATTACGCATAGCTTTGTCCTTGTTTTGTTGTTTGTGGCTCTGATCACATTGTTGATGACGGTGTACCTCGAAAATATTTTTTCCATGCTTGGAGCGACTGGCAAAACACTGGAGATGTCGATCGAGTACATGAGGATCTGGCTACTGGGGGTTCCATTTTTTGCGATCGCCATGGTGGGTTCCACTTTGATGCGAGCAGCGGGGGACGCAGTAAAACTGGGTTACCTGATGGTCGGCGGTGCGGTGCTTCAGGTGATTCTTGGGCCTATTTTTATATTTGGGTACTTTGGCTCTTCAGAGCTTGGGTTGGCGGGTGCGGCGATCGCCTTTCTGATTGCCCGTACCGCGAGTTTTCTAATGTATGTTTATTATGTTTTTAAAGACGATCTGGTTATTTTTGAGATTCGAGATTTTTGGCAGTCTTCGCGCGATATATTACACGTTGGGCTTCCTGCGATTTTATCTAATATCATTGCGCCTGTGTCCATGAGCGTGATTACTAGGCTATTGGCCGGGCATGGGACCGTCGTGATAGCAGGATTTAGCGTGGCCTCGCGGATTGAGACGATGTTTGCGATGGTTATGTGGGCTCTTTCGATGAGCGTCGCGCCTTTTATTGGGCAAAATTGGGGGGCGAAGCAGTTTAAGCGAGTATCTCGTTCGCTTCGTTTCGGAAATTGGTTTGCTATGGGTTGGGGGGTTTTTGCTTACTTGTCTCTGATCGTTCTAGGTCCTTATGTGATTTCATTGGTTAATAATGATCGAGAGGTGATTGAGGCAGCTACCGTGTACTTGCTGATCGTTCCCTTAGGGATGGGGATGATGGGCGTAATGTCTAACTGCATGTCGAGCTTCAACGCGTTGGGCCAACCTGGACCGCCATTTATAATGTCGGTCTTTCAAATGCTGTTTCTGTCGATCCCTTTTGCGATCATTGGGGACCATTTTTTCGGTTATCACGGAATATTTGCGGGGGGAGTAGTTTCTATTTTGATTGTTGCCGTAGTGTCGCTCATTTGGTTGAGAAGAAACCTTTTAGCCGGCGAACAACAACGACAGCAGGAATTAATAACGGCTACTGGTAAGTAAAGCCGGTCTTTTTGCCAGCGCTAAGATTTTCATACCGTTTAAAGAGGGCTGTCTGCCGACTCTCCAAACTGATCCATTGACCCTCAAACATGATTCTTTCTGGCCAGCTGGTCACTTCAAGCGGATCCCCGCTCCATATTACCAAGCTGGCCTCGCTACCCGTTTTTAGGAAACCGTTTTCTAAACTATAAATATTCGCCGGACTTCGCGTTATCGCTTTGAGACCTTCGTACCAGGGAAGTCCATGCGCGACTGCATTTCCGGCAAGCTGTCTCAGCCGTCTTGAGTTGTGAGAATCGGGGTCCGAGAAAGCGATCGTGACTCCCGCCCGTTGTAGGATGGTCGAATTGTCCAGTCTCGCCCCTAATTGATCAAAATCTGAGGGTAGGTTGTTGAGAGGATCGAGTATCACGGGGATATTAGAGTCTGATAATTTGTTGGCGACTTTCCAGGCTTCAGCTCCACCCATCAATATCAAGTTGAGTTTCAAGGTATTAGCGATGTCGATTAGTTGAAGGATGTCCTTTGACTGATTAACGCTTATGACGATTGGTAACCTAGTTCGATAAGTATAATCGATGGCCTCGATATCGGTCTTGCTATAGTCGCCCGGACCCGGCTGGTATCTGGGCGATTTTAATTGCTTAAGATTTTTGACGGTCCTTATCAGTTTTGCGATCACTTCCGAACTGCTGCCACCGGCTTTCTTTATGATTCGGCTGTTGATTGCGCCAAACATAGCAACGCGAGGTTTGTAAATTGGCTGAACACTAGTTAGTCGAATCGCAGCGCCAAACCCTGAGTAAAAATCTGACCCCGGCATAGGCGCGATCACTGCATGGGTAATACCCTCGACCAGATTGACCTGTATAAGCGTACTTGCAGGATTCACTGCATACTGGATATCAAAAGCAGGACCTATATTTTCGTTGTTGAGTCTGCTGTGCACTGACGAGCTGACCGCGTCGATTTCTTCGAGGCCTAGCTGAGTGTGGGCATCGAATAGCCCTGGTGTTACGAATTTGCCCATCGCGTCGACGACTGTGGCATTTGGTGGGATAGTTGGTGAATTACTAAATGAACTGATGACGCCGTTCTCTAATGTGACGGATGAAAATTCAACTTCAATTTGGTCCTGCATAGGAAAGATTCTGGCGTTATCGATGACAATCGTCTGGGCTTGAGTTTCTACGCAATAAAACAAGAACATAGTCCATAGCAATAAAAATGCGTTTGGGTTTTTCATGCTCATTGACTGAATTTCCTATGGGTCTGCCCTAGAGAGAAATCGGTTATGGGCTGCTTGCTTGGATCGTTTCTATCAAAGTAAAGATAACCGTCTATCAGAACCAGGTCCGCTCTACTATAAACGCTGAAAGGGTTCGAATTCCAAAGCACAAGGTCGGCGGCGTAACCTACCTCTATTCTACCTGTTCTTTCCGCGATACCGAGCGCCTTGGCGGGATTTGAGGTGATCCAGGTGATTGCTTTTTCTGGTGCGACAGTTTTACCCATCCGTAACATTGCACTCATGGCCTTTGCAGCTTCTTGGTTAAGTCGTTGGATATCCCTTGAGGAGTCTGAATGGACGATAGCGCAAGCACCTGCTTTATCAACGAGGCCGATATTTTGTTGGATCGCATCAAATGCCTCCAATTTAAAACCCCACCAGTCGACCCACATCGCCGAGCATATATCTTGCTCCGCTAGGAGATCTGCGATTTTGTATGACTCAACGGCATGATGAAAGGCCGTGATTTTATAGTCGAACTCCCGCGCAATTTCGATCATGTTGGCCATTTCGTCTGCCCGGTAACAGTGATTGTGGACCAATATTTCTCCATTTAAGACGCCGACGAGCGTTTCCATCGTCAGATCTCTGTCGGGCTTATCTTCCTCTTTGAGGTCAGAATTGTTGAGTTTTTCCTGATACTCCTTGGCTTTAATCCAGGCAGCCCGATAACCTGCAACGTTTCCCATTCGCGTCGACGGGGATTTGCTCATTCCACCATAGACTCGTTTCGGGTTTTCTCCGCAAGCCATTTTTAGGCTCTGAGGTGCCCCTGGAAATTTCATTCCCTGCACAGTTCGAGAAGGGACATTTTTAAGGGTTACTCCGCGACCGCCAAACAAATTGGCACTGCCCGGCAGTATTTGAAGAGTGGTGACACCTCCCGCGAGGGCCAATCCAAATTGAGGATCTTGCGGCCAGACAGAATGTTCCGCCCATACTCTCGCAGTATTTGGTGATGTTGACTCGTTTCCATCAGAGGTTGCGTTGATACTTGGCGATGGATAAACGCCTAGGTGAGAGTGGACATCGATAATGCCCGGTGTGAGCCATTTGCCAACCCCATCGATAATTTTTGCCTGGTCATCGACAATATTTTTCGCTATTTTTGTAATTTCCCCTGCCGAAATTGAAACATCTGTTTGAAGTAGTTTCGCCCCTTTACCATCCAAAATGGTTACATTTTTAATCACTAGGTTGTTTGTGATCCGAGGTTGGTACGTCGATTCATAGGGCTCTCTTGCTTCAATTTCCATTGATAGAAAGACGAAAATCGTAAGTAAACTGAATATTGTTAGTGTGTTATTTTGCTGCACGTCTTTTTCGTTCGGATTTATTGGCAACCAGTCTCTAACGGCGATTTTCAATTAATTTTTGAAAGCCATCCCACTCGCTCCAGTGATCGCAAAGTTTGTTGATAGACGTCTGCCACGGATCATAAGACTCGGGGTAGTCAAGAAATTGACCGAAGTAACCTCGATCAAGGTGATCGCTAACACCGTGACCGAGTCTACGGCTGCCTTCATGGGGATTCTCTTTTCTTAGCCTTCGAATTCTGAAGTAAATGTTCATACGAGGGTTCGGTCCAAAATTAGGTGTGGGTGTGTGGGGACAGCTGTGCATGACAATGGTCGCATCTCCCGCATTTAGTAGAACGGGGGTGAGTTCAGGCCAAGGCCACTCCTTGGATGCGATTGCGTCTTTTGCCATCTCCGCCGCTTTTTGTCTGACTTGATCAGGCAACCCATTGTAAAAAGGTTTCCCACTCTTTGACTCTTTAATGCGAGGCCAATCTAGGCCCTCGGGCCCGATCACCCCTCCAGAATCCCTTTGTTTTTTAAAGGCTACTTCGACCGCTTCGTGGCATCCCTTCATTACTGCTAGTTGGCCATTTCCCGGAACTAACTGATCGTTGAGTGCAACGCCTACAAGGGCTGTATAACTGCCGATGGACATCCTGCGATCTGGATCGATCCAAAGCTGTCCGTCATTTGAACCTCTTACTTCGTCGTTAAGCCCAAAATACTTTTCTGCATTTTTGGGTCGTGTCGTTAGGGGGTCAACCTCCGACATAGACTTTGGTATCGGTCCAGACCAGCTACCGTCTACGTGTGGTCCAGGTTCCCCACCCAATTGATCAAAAGGCGGTGTGATCGCAATCTGAGAACTGATTACTTCGGGATAAGGTCCCATCTCATTGCGAATAATTTGAGCTAAACATGACTCATTGAAGAGACCGAGTACGGATTGATGGGTTGTGAGTTCAGGAGTGACCAAGAGCTGGCGATCATCGATGAGTGTCTGTTGGGACAGTAGGTCTTTCGCAACTTTGACTGCTTCCGGTTTGATCGCGTTTTTGATCACGATAAATCCGTCATCGATAAATTGTTGTTTTTCTTGCGTCGATAAATTTGTTTTCGACATTTGCAGAACTCAAGATATGTGTCTTTTCTAAGCTTATCCGTGAAACGATTGTTTTGTCGAGGCCGTTAATTTAATTGGTTACCTCCTTTGCCGCAGATGTCTATAAAAAACCTCGACCTCTTCTATCTAGTCGAGTGATACTTCCAGTATGGACGAAACGCGGACGCTAATAACTGGATTTAAACCCTTCGGCGGTCGGCGAGTGAACTCGTCGTGGGAAGGCATTTCCTGGATTGATCGAGATGGTGTGTTGCTTGAAGAATTACCAGTGGTATGGGGTGAACCGACTCGACGCATCACGAAATTAGTAGACGAGTACCGGCCGGCTACGATTCTTTCTTTTGGAGAGGGGAAAGAAGGAGCTTTTCATCTTGAGACTAAAGCGCTAAATAAAAGAGATGAGAGGCTTGATGAGAATGGTGAACTGCCGGCGCTCAAATTTAATTTGATGGACGGCCCGTCGGAGCGTTACCTCAGGACCGATGTTAGAGAGCTACGAGCATTTTTGCTAGAAAAGCGATACCCGACGTTGATATCTTCGGATGCGGGTCAGTATTTGTGCGAAGAAACCATTTTCGCACTTGCGGGTTTAAGTGCTATTAATGAGGAGCTAACGCGGGTCTATTTTTGTCATCTTCCCCCATATGGTACTGAGGTCGAAATCGCGAATGAAAAGATTAGGGTGAATGCTGGTTTGTTGAAGGGTTTTGTTACTAAGTTGATCGATTTTTTAAAGATTGGTGAGACCAAAATGGTCATATAGTGGAGTTTAAGCAATGAGCTGGAAAGCAATAGAAGAAGAATCGGATGGGGTTAGAGAACGATGTTTTGAATTGTCGGTGGGGGATCGACAGGTTCCTGGAATTTATTGGAGATCAAACGCAACGTCTGACCGCCTGGTCCTGATGGGTCACGGTGGTACCACTCACAAGAAAGCCGACTATATTCTAGCGATGGTTAAATTGTTCCTTAATAAAGGGTTTTCTGTGATGGCCATCGATGGTCCGGGTCACGGTGATCGCAAGGGAATTAATGCGACAGAAAAGCCTGAACGCTTTGAAGAAGCTTGGGTCGGAGGCGGTGGAACTCGTGCGGTTATCGAAGATTGGTCGGCTGCGCTTGATTTTATTGAAAAGGAAGAGGGGGCCAGGCCTACTGGTTGGTGGGGGTTGTCGATGGGCACAATGATGGGACTACCGGTTGCAGCCAGTGACCCACGAATCAAAGTCGCTTTGTTAGGGTTGATGGGTGTTTGGGGCCCTGATGCGCAACTTTTGTCTGAGATGGCGCCAAAAGTGTCTTGTCCAGTTAGATTTTTGGTGCAATGGGATGATGAGATCGTGCCACGAAATTCCTGTCTGGAGCTGTATGACAAATTAGGGTCCAAGAAAAAAACCTTACATGCGAATCCAGGTCCCCATTCGGCAGTACCACAATTCGAGTCGGTGGCTTCGGTCGATTATCTAGATCGCTTTGTTATTTAGGACTTCGTTTAGGAAAAGCATCAGCCAAGGGGAACTTGCTCTTAGAGCACGTAAGTCCTAAGTTAGGGGTGCTTAATTTGGGGGTAAATCGATGGGACTAGAAATACCGAGTTCGGCGGATTGGGCGTCAAAGTGCCGTAACGATGGTGAATTCTGTTTGGCGGCGCGATATTGGAATGGAGGCATTAATCTTGACATTGGTGATCGGCGATTGTCGATCCAGATTAGCGAGGGCAATGCCATAGAAGGCGAATCCGATGAGGGAGCGCTAACCTTTAAAGCGCCTGAGACTTTCTGGTCAAAAATGCTTTCGCCAATTCCACCGCGTTTTTACAATGAGATGTTTGCTTCGCTAAATACTGGGAAAGAAGATGAAAGGAGCGGTGATCACTTAACTCAACCTCAGTATTATTCAGCGGTCATGCGAGCAATCGAATTGTTGCGTCCAGCTGTGAGTGACGATGGAGTGTTAGGTAAGATTCCGTCGGCGGGCGTTTCCCCAATTGGTCGTTACATCAATTTATCCTTGGGTGAACATGTTCACCGTCTTTACTATGAGGAGTATGGCCAGGGCATCCCCGTGCTAATGCAACATACGGCAGGTTGTCATGGCAGTCAGTGGCGTCATCTGTTTGAATGTTCTGAGATTACTGACCATTTCCGTTTAATCGCCTATGATTTGCCGTTTCATGGGAAATCGTTACCGCCGACTACACAAGACTGGTGGGCGGAGACTTACGATCTCGGCGGCCAATTTTTAAGGTCCGTTCCGCTTGGTTTGGCTAAGGCGCTGGATTTGTCGGACCCTGTTTTTATGGGATGTTCCGTAGGAGGGCTTTTGGCGTTAGATTTGGCTCAGCGGCACCCTGAGATATTTAAGGCAGTGATCTCTGTTGAAGGTAGCTTGAAGGTTGAAGGTGATCGTTCCGAGTCCAAGGAATTTTACCACCCTCAAGTTAGCAGTGAGTACAAAGCCAGAATGATGGAGGGCCTTACCTCGCCGACTTCACCAAAGGCCCTAGTCAAGGAGACGAGTTTTGTTTATGCGTCCGGTTGGCCGCCTGTTTTTATCGGTGATTTGAAGTACTACATTGAAGATTATGATTTGAGAGAACAAGCCGGTACGATCGATACTAATCGAGTCGGCGTACATATCTTGTCGGGCGAATACGATTGGAGCGGTACCTCCGAGTTAGGTAGGGCAGCTAGCGAAGCAATTCCAGGGTCTACCTGGCAAGAAATGAAAGGCGTCGGCCACTTTCCGATGTCTGAGAACCCGGAGGCGTTCATTTCTTATTTACTGCCGATCTTGCAGACCATCAGAAACACCTAGAGATCCTTACTTAAGCCAAAATGTATGATTTGAGTCAACCCTATCCGTCCCAGCGTTCGCCAGTCGCGGCCGATAACTTGGTCGCGACGTCGCAGCCTTTGGCCGTCGAAGCAGGCGTTCAGGCAATGAGGAAAGGAGGCAATGCGGTAGATGCAGCTTTATCAGCCGCCATCACCCTTACGGTTGTCGAGCCTAACAACAACGGATTAGGTAGTGATGCTTTCTGTATTTTATGGAATGGATCTGAGCTCGTGGGTCTTAACGCGTCTGGAAGATCGCCGGCAAGGTGGACTGCCAGTCACTTTGATGGATTATCTCAGATGCCCGTCTTGGGTTGGGATGCAGTAACCGTTCCCGGTGCGGTTAGTGCGTGGGTCGCTCTTTCGAAACGTTACGGTAAGCTGCCTTTTCATCAGCTTTTTGAACCCGCCATTCATTATGCTAGTGAAGGATTTATGGTTGGGCCGAAATCTGCTTATTACTGGAAGTTGCTAGAAAACCATTATAAGGATTTTGAGTCCTTTAAGGAGCACTTCCATCCCGTTCCTTCAGCTGGAGAACGTTTTATTAGGAAAGATATGGTAAGGACGCTTGAGGCCATTGCAGAGAGCGAGGGGGAGGCGTTTTATCACGGCGAGATAGCAGATCAAATTGCCCAGGCGTCGAAAGACGGCGGAGGTCTGCTAGAAAAGTCTGACCTTGAGAATCACACCGCTGACTGGGTAACCCCAACCTCGCAGGCATATCGAGACGTTGAGCTATGTGAAATTCCTCCAAACGGGCAGGGGCTCGCAGCACAGATTGCGCTTGGAATACTCAACCATAAAGAACTCGGCCCGATCGATGGTGTTAATTCTGTTCATTATCAGATCGAAGCGATGAAAATAGCTGTTAGAGCCGCTAACGAACACTTCTCCGACCCTAATTCAATGCGGTTAAGCGTTGACGAGCTACTTGATCCTGGTTCTTTGGAGCAGGCAGCTGAGAGTATCGGCGACAAATCGTCTTCGGTTCCGCCTGTCTCGCTTCCCCACGGAAAAGATACCGTTTATTTAACGGCCGCAGATCAAAGCGGGATGATGGTTTCGTTTATTCAGTCAAACTACATGGCTTTTGGATCTGGCATCGTAATACCTGGAACTGGAATTGCGATGCAAAATCGCGGCTCGGGATTTGTGCTGGATCCAGATCATCCTAATGCAGTCGGTGGTAGCAAGAGGCCTTATCATACGATTATTCCGGGATTCGTCACCGAGTCGGGAAAACCCAAGATGAGCTT
>CAZYHH010000080.1:0-11317 GCA_964647295.1 uncultured Pseudomonadales bacterium | reverse complement strand
AAAACCCTCCTTCAGGCTCTACTGGAATTACAAATCCCATTTCTTGTAGACCCCGAGACAAGACCTTTAATCTCTCTGAAATAGTTCTCACACGACTCTCATGAATATGTAGACACCCATCGCTAAGCGCCTCAATCGCCGCATGTTGAGAAATCGTATTGGGCGAAATGAACAAATGTTGGGCTAGCTTTATGAAATGTTCCACTGTCGATGCCGGTACTACTATCCACCCAAGACGCCAACCAGTCATACCAAAATATTTCGAAAAACTATTCAAAATATAAATTTCTTTACTAATTTCAAGAGCACTGTGATAAGGCACCTCTTTATGTAGTATCCCTTGATAGATTTCATCTACCATCAAAAAACCATTTTTCTCTTCACTCAGTTCATTCAGGTCATTAAGATTTTCGCGGGCAATGACTGTGCCGGTAGGATTCATGGGAGATGCTAGCAACATCCCTTTAACAGACTCTTCCCAGCTCTCTTTAAAATCACTTATCCGAGGCTGGAAATCATTGTGGGCCGACAGTTGTATAGCCTTTAAATGACCGCCTATAGTGGTCAAAAATGCACCGTTACAAGGGTAACCTGGATCTACAGATAACAACTTATCGCCCGGGTTTAATAACCCTCCAACCAAAAGCAACAACCCACCACTTGCACCATTGGTTAATATTATTTGCTTTGGGTCAACATTTATACTAAAGCGAGAGTAGTAATCCGATATTTTTTCTCTTAACTCAAATATTCCGTTACCCGCAGTGTATTTGGTTAGCCCCTTATCCAAAGTTTTTTTAGCTCGCTCAATTATAGGCACTGCAGTCGGAAAATCAGGCTCTCCGATCTCGAAGTGCACAATGGTTTGACCCTGAATTTCCAGATCTCTAGCCTGATCGGATATCCGCATTACCTTAAACGGCTGAATTTGCATCGCACCTTTTGATAGCTTTGTGTTTACCATAAAGTAAATACCCAATTACAGATTTGAAAAGACTATGGCCTTCGTCTCGACCTTCTGTTATTTTACGCGCCCTCTACTTGAAAGCAGCATACCAGAGGAACTGTTAAGAGATATTTTATGGCAGCAAAATCAAAATCCAAAAGCAAAGCAAAGACAAAAAAAACAAGGAAAACGCCTACCCAAAGCCCGAAACTACAATCGACTCAATTTCAGGACTTCACTCCATACAAGACCAGGAAAAATGAAGAATACATGAATCCAGCACAGCTCGACCATTTCCGGGTAATATTGTCGAATTGGCGATTGGAATTAATGGAACAGGTAGATGGAACAGTAACTAATCTTCAGGAAAAAGCAGGGGCCCTACCTGACCCCAATGATCGAGCCAGTCAAGAATCTGAGTTTGGATTAGAGTTAAAAACCAGAGACCGTGAACGAAAATTACTTAGGAAAATCGCCTCCGCTCTATCAAGAGTAGAAGACGGAAGTTACGGCTATTGCGAAGAAACTGGTGAAGAAATTGGCCTTAGAAGATTGGAAGCAAGACCGATTGCTACGCTATGTTTTGAAGCCCAAGAGCGCCACGAAATAAACGAGCAGCACTATTCAGACATGGATGACTAAGTCTGAGCAAACTAGTTACGCCACTCTTGACAACAGATTAAAGTGAGAGTTGGTAGATTTGCTCCATCACCCACTGGTCCGCTTCACATGGGCTCTTTGATTACCGCACTAGCTAGCTTTCTGGACATCAAAACCCACCATGGCCATTGGTCCATCAGGATTGATGACCTAGATCAATCTAGGAATCATCCCGAAGCGACAAAAAAAATATTAGAGTCGCTTAAGCAACACGGCCTATACTCTGACACCAGCATAATCTATCAAAGTCAAAATATTGCAAACTACAAAACAGCAATAAGTCAGTTAGGCTCTTCATTATTTGGTTGTATATGTTCACGTAAATCACTAGCCAGATCCCCAAGATATCCAGGCACATGTCGGAACAAAGAGCTGTCCAT
Organism: uncultured Pseudomonadales bacterium; assembly: GCA_964647295.1. Taxonomy (GTDB): domain Bacteria; phylum Pseudomonadota; class Gammaproteobacteria; order Pseudomonadales; family Azotimanducaceae; genus UBA4421. The sequence continues at coordinate 9,331 of CAZYHH010000080.1, read as the reverse complement.
AATTGATGCTGCGATTAGAATAAAAACACCAGACAAGAAAGTAGCATTCATTGACAAAATCAAAGGCCAAATTGAAACCCATCTATCGGAGGATATTGGCGACTTTATACTCGTTAGAAAGGACAAAATATTTTCCTATAACTTAGCAACCGCACTCGATGATGGTGGTGATATGATCACAGATGTCCTACGAGGCGAGGACCTTCTGCCCTTAACCAATCAGCAAATTTTCCTGATGAACGAGCTAAATTTAGATCCACCCGAATATTCACATATACCAGTGCTTTGTTACCAAGATGGCACCAAACTATCTAAACAATCAGGAGCCAAACCATTAAACAACGAAACTGCGATTGATAATATTCTTTTCGCAATGAAATCATTAGGTCTAAAACCACCCTTATACATTAATACTATCTTCACCCTAATTGAGTGGGCAGTAGATAATTGGACAACAGATAACCTACCGAATAAATTCGAACCATATCAACCAATTAATGATTAGCATACGTCTGAAAAAAGTAACTAACGTTTTTTTTCATGCTGGAAAAATTGATCCAAGGGTATTAGATATCCACAAAGAACTCGTAGAGCACAAATTCGATTGCTTCTTAGTTGGTGGTTGTATAAGAGACCTATTATCCAAACAAAAACCTAAAGATTTCGATTTAGTAACTAATGCAATTCCTGATCAAATCATCAAAGTTTTCAAAAAACGCGCTCGCTTGGTCGGCAAAAGGTTCCCCATTGTCCACGTGCGAAGAGGTAATCTTATAGTAGAGGTTTCCACTTTCAGATCCTCTAAAAACCTACACAGAGACTATGGTAGATCGGGAATAATCCTTAGAGATGAGGGCTGGGGGAATATTGAAGAAGATGTAGTCAGAAGGGACTTTACGATAAATGCCTTATACTACGACCCTCTCAGAAATGAGATAGTTGACTATCTAGATGGCATCGAACACATCAAACAAAAAAGACTAAAATTCATAGGTCCTCCAGCCGAAAGGATCAAGGAAGATCCATTGAGAATGCTACGAGCAATAAGGTTTGCTGCAAAACTTGATAAGCAGCTAAATAATTCCATTAAAGCCTCAATAAAAAATTCTGCTGATCAAATAAATTCAGTCTCTAAAGCCCGGTTGTTCGATGAATTCAAGAAATTATTCTTAAGCGGAACCGCTGTAAGCACCTGGAGCTTGCTAACCAAAACTTCGCTTCCCAGATTAATCTGGCCGGAGTGCGATACGCACGACTCAATCATACCGATTGGCTTAGCCTCCACTGACAGTCGATTCAAAGAAAATAAACCATTGTCTCCCGCTTTTGTTATTGCTTTATTGCTTTGGCCAACATTTGACAGAATGACAAGCCGCTCAGAATCTGCGAACTCAGAATCTATCGCGAAGAATATTTTAAGGTCTCAAAACAATAGGATGAGCATCCCCTTGCGGTACCGCGATTTCGTTTCAAGAATTTGGCTCCTACAAGAAGATTTACAAACCCAACACAATAAAAGCTTGGAAAAAACTCGTGCGTTTCGAGCTGCTTACGACCTCTTGGTCGTCCGAGGTGAAGCAGACCCTTCACTATCCAAACATATTAATTTTTGGAGAAAATCTCAAAAGATAGGTTTGTAAAAACTGGTAATATTAATACTCAATCTTGCTTAACATAGCATTGAGAACATAACGATCAAATGCAACTATAATAAGCTTAGGTAATTAAACTGTTTGGTGTCCAATCAGACCGAGCATGAATATTAATAACGCAACACTTAGCATTATTCCGAAAATCAGTCTAAAAGACAGGCAATCCATGCCGCGTTATATAGCTGTAGAGGGGCCTATAGGTGCTGGTAAAACTACTCTAGCTAAACATCTAGCTTTTGCCCTGGATTATCCCTCCCTATTTGAACCCGCAGAGGACAACCCATTTTTAGAGCGTTTTTACAATGATAATTCTGCAGATCTAGCATTACCGACGCAACTTTATTTTCTTCTTCATCGAACACAACAAATAGCGGAAGTCCCTATCGACGATTTACTTGGACCTACCTTGGTCACTGACTTTCTAGCAGAAAAAGATCGAATTTTTGCGGAACTCACTCTTAATCAGGATGAACTAGCTCTATATAATCAAATTAGCTCTGTTTTATTCAAAAAAGGACCCGCTCCAGATCTGGTTATTTACTTACAGGCCCCTGTTTCTGTGTTAAAAAAACGTATCCAATCAAGAGGACTTGGCTTCGAACAAGCAATAGAAACTAACTATCTAGAAGGCCTTGTGGACAGATACACGGAGTTTTTCCACCAATACAACGAAACGCCATTACTTATAATTAACGCCGAATCCATTGACTTTGCAAACAATGTTAAACATTTTCAGTCTTTGGTTGATCAAATAATTGTAATGGACGGATCAAGACACTTTTTTAACCCTAACCCCCTATTCATTTGATCAGTTGATAACCCTATGGACCTTTCAAAACTGAATTCATGGCCATTATTAAAAAAACACGCCGACCGTTTCAAAAACACCAATAATCAAGATTCATCCTTCAGAAAAATATCAACGCTAAATGGGATCAAATTCGATCTCAGCAATCAGTTGATTGACGAAGACGCCGTGAGCGACTTAATAAAATTAGCCCACGAGATAAATATAGATGAAAAAATAGAGCGGCTAATCTCTGGGGACAAAGTCAACAAAAGTGAAAACCAAGCCGCTCTTCACATGGGGCTGCGCTCCTCACTCATACGAACGAAGCCCGAAACGAATAAGACTTTGCAACATCAAATTCATCAGATGAAGATTTGTGAAAAGTCTATCAATAGCGGAAGCAGAACCGGTTCTACTGAAAAACCTTTTACCGATTTGGTTCAAATCGGAATTGGCGGATCTCATTTAGGAACGAAACTGCTTATAGAGGCTTTGGAAGACTTCGCTGTAAGCCATCTAAAAGTACATTTTATTTCAAACATCGATCCTACTAATTTTTTGGAAGTCACCAAGAAATTAAACCCGGAAACCACTTTGTTTATAGTGGTATCTAAATCATTTAGAACACTCGAAACGTTGACCAATCTACAATCTGCCAAATCTTGGTTCTCTGAGCGAACTAACGACCCTCAAGCTTTTTATAAGCATTGTGTGGCCGTAACAGAAAATACAGAAATGGCGACAGAATTTGGAATCAATAGGAAAGACATCTTCGTAATCCCAAAAGAAGTAGGAGGTAGATACTCTATTTGGTCATCGAGTTCTCTAGCAGCACTCATTTATCTCGGTTCAGAAGCTTTTCTTCAATTCTTGGGTGGTGCCGAAAAGGCCGATGACCACTTTATAAAAGAGCAAAATAAAAGAGACAATATTCCAATACTTGCGGCTCTAACTTCGATCTGGAACTACAACCTGTTAGGCGCAAAGAGCCACGCCATTCTAGTCTATAGTGAAAAGCTAAGGTCACTTCTCGACTATCTACAGCAGTTAGAAATGGAAAGTAATGGTAAGTCTTGTTCTATCGATAACAAATCAATCAATCATAGTACTGCGCCAATAATTTGGGGAGGACAGGGCACAAATGGACAGCACTCTTACCATCAACTTCTTCACCAAGGAACAAATTTTTTTTCGGCTAGCTTTTACATAGTAGCTCAAGATGTAACCGGCTTTCAGAAACATCATGACTGGCTTCTCGCTAACGCGTTGGCACAATCAACTGCGCTGAGAAAGGGAATCAAATTTAACAATGAAAAAGATTTCCACAAAAACCTCGATGGTGGGCATCCATCATCCACCATTTTGCTGGAAAAAATAACACCGAGTACAATAGGGACTCTATTAGCCTTGCAGGAACATAAAGTATTTTGCGAGAGTGTCTTTTGGAATATAAATCCCTTTGATCAATGGGGAGTAGAGCACGGGAAAGTACTTGCAGAAGATATTTTCGATAGGATAAGTAATCACTTTGCAGATTCGAGCGAATCTTTTTACGATTCGTACGATGAAGTGATTGATAAAAGTGTATGAACGCTAGTGGTGGTAGCGCGACGTAACATAAAGTAACAACGAAATGAATAGTCAGAAACATCCCTAGGGTAAAGAGATAACTATGGACAAAATCTATCCAGTGAATGCACATATAAGAGCCGGCTCTCATATAAATGAAGATGAATATAAGAAGCTCTATCAGGAATCAATTGACCAGCCGGACCTGTTTTGGTCAAAGCAAGCCGAGCTTTTCATCGATTGGGAAAAAAAGTGGGAAGCAGTTTCCAAAATTAATATACAAGAAGGGAACATTGAGTGGTTTCTCGGTGCAAAACTCAATGTTGCCCACAATTGTCTCGATAGACACTTAGAAACCAAATCCGAAAAAATAGCCATTATCTGGGAAGGAGACGACCCAGAACAACACAAACAAATTACCTACGCAGAGCTTCATAAAAGTGTCTGCAAACTAGCGAATGGATTAAAGAGTAGAGGCATCAACAAGGGTGATAGAGTATGCATATACATGCCAATGGTGCCTGAAGCGGCGATCGCCATGCTAGCGTGTGCTCGGATAGGCGCGATTCATAGCGTGGTTTTTGGTGGATTCTCTCCTCAATCGCTGAGGGATAGAATACAAGATTCCGCTTGCTGCGCAGTAATAACAGCTAATGAAGGCGTCAGAGGAGGTAAGCCAATACCGCTGAAAAAAAATACGGATCAGGCTTTAGAAGAATGCCCCTCTGTACATAGCGTCATTGTCGTAAAAAGAACGCAAGCGCAAACATCCTGGAACGACCAAAAAGACGTGTGGTATGAAGATCTGATTAACGGACAAAGCGAAACCTGTGAGGCGGAGATAATGGACAGTGAAGATCCTCTCTTCGTACTCTATACCTCCGGCTCAACAGGCAAACCTAAAGGCGTTCAACATTCTTCAGGTGGCTATCTCTTACATGCTGCTATTACCCACAAATATATATTCGACTACAAAGAAGACGATATATATTGGTGCACCGCAGATGTAGGTTGGGTCACAGGCCACTCGTATATTGTTTATGGCCCTTTAGCTAATGGCGCTACCACCTTAATGTTTGAGGGCGTACCAACTTATCCTGACGCCTCAAGGTTCTGGAATGTCATTGATAAACACCAAGTCAATATTTTCTATACAGCGCCTACCGCTCTGCGTCAGTTGATGTCACTTGGAAATGCATTCGTTGAAAGCACAAACAGAAGCTCCCTAAAACTATTGGGGTCCGTCGGTGAACCCATTAATCCAGAAGCATGGGAATGGTACTATAAGGTCGTTGGAGAAAATCGCTGCCCAATTGTAGATACTTGGTGGCAAACCGAAACCGGAGGCATCATGATATCTCCTCTTCCCGGGGCTACTGCACTAAAACCGGGATCGGCTACTCTACCTTTTTTTGGGGTGCAGCCCGCATTAGTAGATCCTGAGGGTAACCTTTTGGAGGAAGTAGAAGCTTCCGGCAACTTAATAATAAGGGATTCATGGCCAGGACAGATTAGAACTGTATACGGCGATCACCAAAGGGTAATAGATACTTATTATTCAGCTTATCCTGGCTTCTACTTTACAGGCGATGGCGCTCGAAGGGACCGCGACGGATACTATTGGATTACTGGAAGAGTAGATGATGTCATGGTGATATCCGGCCATAATATTGGCACAGCTGAAGTGGAAAGCGCGCTAGTGCTTCACCCAGCGGTCGCGGAAGCTGCTGTTGTCAGCTTTCCTCACGAAATCAAAGGCGAAGGCATCTACGCTTTCGTTACACTTATGCTGGATCGCCAACCTGGAAATAGTGAGCTGATCGAAGAGCTAATCGAATTGGTTCGAACACAAATCGGCCCTATCGCAAAGCCGGATTTCATACAATGGGCACCCGGCCTTCCTAAAACCAGGTCAGGGAAGATAATGCGACGTATCTTAAGGAAAGTCGCTGCCAACGAAATAGATGAACTGGGAGATACCAGCACCCTAGCAGACCCTTCAGTTGTAGAAGACCTCATTCAGAGTCGTAATCCTTCCTAAAGCCCTAAAAATCCAAAACGGCGGCCGGTTATTAACCACTCAATGAAACAATTAATCTTCACCCTCGCGGCTTTGATCTTCTTCGTCCCTAGACTCAGGAATTTCTTTTATTGATAATTTAATTCGCCCACGTTGGTCTACATCTAGAACGATCACATCTACTTCTTCACCCTCGCTTAGATAGTCACTTACTTTTTCGACTCTTTCTTGAGCTATCTGAGAGATATGCAACAACCCATCCTTCCCAGGTAATATGTTAACGAATGCACCGAAGTCCACGATTCGCTCTACTTTACCCTGGTAAATTCGCCCGACTTCGGCTTCCGCAATAATTGAGTTTACTTTATCTATTGCTGCATCTTTAGAAGTCGCATTTTCAGCGTATATCCTTACAAGACCATCGTCATCTATATCAACCTCTGCACCTGTCTCCTCAACGATACCGCGTATGGTGGCTCCACCTTTGCCGATAATGTCTCTGATCTTATCAGGGTGTACTTTAATAGTAGTCATGGCCGGAGCGTTATCTGACAATTCAGATCTTGACTCACTAATTATCTGATTCATTTCACCTAGAATATGAAGTCTCGCATCACGAGCTTGTTCTAACGCACTTTCCATAATTTCTTCGTTGATCCCTTCGATTTTTATATCCATCTGCAGAGCCGTCACCCCCTCAGACGTTCCGGCAACTTTAAAATCCATGTCCCCTAAATGATCTTCATCACCCAGAATGTCTGTTAACACGGCGAATTCAGAACCTTCCAGAACCAGACCCATAGCCACACCTGCAACCGGCGCCTTAAGTGGCACACCAGCATCCATCAAGGCAAGCGAAGTACCACAGACGCTAGCCATCGAACTCGAACCATTGGATTCGGTTATCTCCGACACCACTCTAATAGTATATGGAAAGTCTTCACCATCAGGCATGACCGCGGCTACTCCACGCCGCGCCAGCCTACCATGACCAGTTTCTCGCCTTTTGGTTCCGCCCATCATTCCCGTCTCTCCAACGCTATAAGGGGGATAATTATAATGCAGCATAAAAGCGTCGCGATAAGTGCCTTCTAATGCATCTACTATGGCGGCATCTCTAAGAGTGCCTAAGGTAGCAACTGCTATGGCTTGTGTTTCTCCTCTAGTGAAAAGAGCCGAACCATGAGTTTTGGGCAGAACGCCAACTTCCACATTAATAGGTCTAACCGTTACTAAATCCCTGCCATCAATCCTAGGCTCTTTATTCAGAATCTTTCGCCGAACAAGGGCTTTTTCAATTTTACTAAACGCTTCCGATGCTTCTTCAGCTAAGCTCACATCATCGTCACCGACAACTTCTTCAATAACCGACGCTCTTAATGATTTAATGGATTCTTGCCTTTTTAGCTTATCCTTTTCGGTATAAGCCTCATCAAGTTTTTCTCCAATTGATGCGCTCACTTTTTCTGCAAGCGTTTCATCAGGTTTTTCTTCGCTCCAGTCCCAACGTGGTTTTCCTACCTCATCGGCTAAAGCCTGAACATTGTCGATCACAACTTGCATCTCTTGGTGAGCAAATAACACCGCTCCTAACATTTGATCTTCGGTTAATTCTTTAGCTTCGGATTCCACCATCAAGACAGCAGATTGAGTACCCGCCACAGTCATAGTTAAGCTAGAAGCTGCTAAAGCCTCGTAGCCCGGGTTCAACAAATATTCGCCATCTTTATAACCCACCCTCGCAGCACCAATCGGTCCATTAAAAGGAATCCCCGAGATAGCCAAAGCCGCGGAGGTCCCAATCATTGAAGCAATATCGGGATCTTGATCTTTCTCCGCCGACATCACAGTACAGACAACCTGCACTTCATTCATAAAACCTTTCGGAAATAACGGGCGAATTGGTCTATCTATTAATCTGCAAGTCAGCGTTTCTTTCTCGCTAGGACGGCCTTCTCTCCGAAAAAATCCTCCAGGTATTTTACCTGCAGCATAGGTCTTCTCCTGATAATTCACTGTCAAGGGGAAGAAGTCCTGCCCTGGCCTTGCAGACTTAGCGCCGACTACGGTAGTTAAGACCACCGTATCATCCATATATACCATTACTGATCCAGTCGACTGTTTTGCCACTCTCCCGGTTTCTATCTTTATATTGTGGCTACCGTATTTGAACTCTTTTACGATGGGATTCAATTTTTTCTCCTTTAGATTATTAGCGACGCAGACCTAACCGCTGAATTAGCGAACTATATCGAGACAGGTCTTTCTCCTTTAAATAATCTAGTAATTTTCTTCTCTGATTTACCATACGAATCAACCCTCTTCTAGAATGATGATCTTTTTTATGATCGTTAAAGTGATCTTGCAACACATTAATGTTATTCGTTAACAAAGCCACTTGGACCTCTGGACTGCCTGTATCACCATCTTCGAGCTTATACTCTTCGATTATTTTCGCTTTCTCTGCCGCACTTAGTGCCATTCTATACTCCTAATATGCTATCTATGATTAATCGAGCACCGCGCATAATTACAGTATCTCGTTTTAGTTAATAAATTTTCTTTGTTTAAACACCATGGAGCAAACGTTTAGGATGCAAAATCCCATTCTCTGAAATCTCTCCAACCCCTATAAAACGCTTCTCACCCAAACCACATTTCTCATAAAGCCCGACGCACCCTAAAACGCCTGTGAGTGAGTGTTTTATCTTTGCTCCATTCTTGACTAACCTTGCTTGCTCCGCCTCCAATAACAATTCTGCCCATTCCTTAAAAGGTGATGAAACGGGCAACAGATAATTGGAGAAACTGCCTTTGTTTGCCGCCAATTCAAGCTCTCTCAAACACAACATATCGCTTTCTACATAATGTCCAACAGAAAGTCTTCGAAGTGACACGACATGAGCACCGCACCCTAACACATCTCCTAAATCCGCGGCAATCGTTCTGATATAGGTTCCTTTACTACAAGAAACATAAAGTTCTAATATTTCACCGTCAAAATTCAACAATGTGTTTTCATGAATCGTTACTTCGCGAGCATCTAAGTCAATTTGAAGTCCTCTACGAGCCATTTTATATAAGGGCACGCCATTTTTTTTTATCGCTGAATACATGGGCGGCACTTGCTTGATCTTTCCTCGAAATCTCTCTAATGCGGACTCGATCATTTCTTCAGAAACATCAGCTGCAGAGGCCTTTGAAGTCACTTTACCTTCGGAATCAAAAGTGTCAGTAGCAACACCTAACCTGATGGCAACTCGATAACTTTTGTCTTGATCTATAACAAAACGAGAAAAC
>CAZYHH010000079.1:905-11410 GCA_964647295.1 uncultured Pseudomonadales bacterium | reverse complement strand
ATTTAGTTTGAGATTCGGATAGCTCTGATTCGACTACTGCCGCCTCAATTTGATATGGCTATTCAATTGTCTTGTATTGGTTTTGTATGTTTCGGTGTGCGGATGTGTAGATCGAGCTCATGTTATAAATCCTTGGTTTTTTTGATTGGTTTCTTTTGAATCTTAATAAAGCAATTTTAATCCTGCTATATTTAACAGTTAGTTAAAACCATTGGAGAATGACGGTGAAGTTGATAATTCCAGTCTTGATGTTAGCGCTGTTGCTATTTCCCCGGCTTTACGCACAAGCTCTCCCAGATAATGATCTAAAAAGCCATCCGCAGGTCAAAGGCGCAATCGGTATAGTGGATGCGTGGATCGATTCGGTTCGTGATTATGGGCAGGTGCCCGGTATCTCCGTAGGTTTTGTGGTGGATCAAGACCTTGTTTTTGCCAAGGGCTACGGCTACTCAAATTTGGAAAATGAAGTAGAGGCCACACCAAAGACTATCTACAGTATTTGCAGTATATCGAAGTTATTTACCAGTATCGGTGTCATGCAGATGAGGGACGCCGGTATTCTTTCACTACGGGACCCAGTCGCTGACCACTTGGATTGGTTTGATATAGAGAATACCAACCCACAGTCGGGTCCTGTTCGAATCGGCGGGCTATTGACGCACTCGTCTGGACTTCCACGAGAGTCCGATTTTCCTTATTGGACGAAACTCGACTTTCCATTTCCAGAGGGTAGACAGTTGAAAGAGCAGCTGGGGAAACAAGCGACTTTGTATCCGGCCGACACGAGATTTCAGTATTCGAATTTGGGTTTTGCGTTAGCCGGGGCCGTGTTGAGTGCTCGTTCTGAGACTTCCTATGAGGAGTATGTTACCGAGGCCATCATCAAACCTATGGGATTGCGGGATACCCGAGCACATTTTCCTAAGGCCTTGCATGGTAATCAAATGGCGATAGGTTATGCGGGCCTAATGAGGGATCGAATACGAAAACCGCTGCCACCATTTGAAACGCGAGCGATCACTGCAGCTGCGGGATTTACTAGTACAGTTGAGGATCTTGCCCGGTTTGCATCATGGAATTTTAGGACGTTGGATAAGCAAGACGATTCCGTGCTCAATGGGAACACCCTTCGAGAAATGCATAGAGTGAGTTGGGTTGATCCGGATTGGAAAAGTTCATGGGGTATAGGGTTCAGTGTCTCTCAGCAGGAAGGGAATACGGTGGTTAGTCATGGGGGCGGGTGTCCTGGCTACATAACTGACATTGCAATGGTTCCAAAATATAAAGTGGCGGCCATTGCGCTCACTAACGCGGCAGATGGTCCTGCAGGTAATATTACGGCCAGCATGATGAAAGTGATTGGAATGGCGTTGATGGATTTGGGTGAGAGTGAAACCCTTGGACCTGCGCTGAATCTAGAACAATACGCAGGTAATTTTAGTACTCCAGTATGGGGTGGGGAGATTGCGGTGAGGGTTTGGGGGAATGGGTTGTCGGTTATCTCGCTTGGTAATCCTTACAAGCCCTTGGGTGAAGTTCAAAAACTGGCTCACGTTGAAGGAAATATTTTTATCAGACTCGAAGAGGGAGAGCCCAGAGAAAGATGGTATTTCGAAGTGGACGAAACAGGGCGTGCCAGCCAAATCAAGAGGCATCAAGGCCTCTATGCCAGGATTAACTAGGTCGCCTGATTGGAAGGAAAAATAATTTCAAAGCAAAGATTGAAAGCAATTTGTCGTTGCTAGCAGATAAAAGCTTTCTGTGGGCGATTTTTTTCTTGTGTCTTTTTGGATGTGAGACCGAAACGCGAAGGGAGAACTTCATGGGTTTAGGATATCCGATAACAGCTCAAGAGATTGTCCTTGATGAGTACTTTGGCGTTAGGGTCGAGGATCCTTATCGATGGCTTGAGGATGATCGCAGCCAACAAACGAAAGAATGGGTTGATGCTCAAAATGAAGTAACCTTTGCCTATCTTTCCTCCTTGCCGAACAAAGCCGCTTTCCAAGAGCGACTTGAGCGGCTGATGAATTATGAACGAGAAAGCGCTCCTTTTGATGAGGGCGATTATGCTTATTTCTATCGTAACACCGGGCTTCAAAATCAATCGGTGATCTACCGCAGGGATGAGGCAGGAAGAGAATCTGTTTTTTTAGACCCTAATGAGCTTTCGGTCGATGGGACATCTTCTGTTGATGGTTTGTCATTTTCAAAATCCGCAAGTTATGCGGCCTACCAGGTTAGTGAGGGAGGCGCGGATTGGCGGTCGGTAGAGATTATCGATTCTGAAACTCTAAAGATTATTGATCGAATAGAGGACGTAAAATTTAGCGGGCTGTCCTGGTTTGGAGACAAGGGGTTTTATTATTCAAGATACGATGAGCCCGAAGGTAATGAGCTCACAGCGAAAACGGATCAACACAAATTGTATTTTCATCGTGTTGGCGAACCCCAATCGAATGACCGCTTGGTTTATGGCGGTGAGCCTCATGAGAAGCATCGATATGTGTCGGCGCGTGTAACTGAAGACAACCAGTTTTTGGTGATTTATGCCTCGAACTCGACTTCGGGAAACAAGCTTTTTATCCGTGATCTGAGAGAATCTGAGCAGCCCCTAATAATAGTGATAGCGGATGAGGTATCGGATAACTCGGTGGTTCACAGTGAAGAGGGGGATCTGTTCCTCTATACGAACCGGGAGGCGCCAAACAGTCGACTGGTAAAATTCACGATTGATAGCTTTAATGAAGAGCAGTGGCAAACCGTTGTAGAAGAATCGGATAACGTCTTAGAAATAAGTGCCGTTGGAGGCTGTTTTTTCGCGAACTATATGGTTGATTCCTTGTCAAAGGTATATCAAATAAACTTATCTGGAGAAATCATCCGGGAAGTGAATCTACCAGGACAAGGTAGCGCGTCCGGCTTTTCGGGCAAGCGAATTCAGAAGAAGACGTATTTTAGTTTCGAAAATTATCATACCCCGCCCACGATTTTTTCCCTGGGCTTACTCGAAGGAACGCCAACAATTTATAGGGAGTCGAAAGCCCAGTTTGATAGCGCTTCTTACACCAGTAGGCAGGTTTTTTTTAAATCGAAGGACGGAACTCAAATTCCGATGATCATCACCCACAAAACGGACATTGATCAGACAGCGCCGGTCCCGACTATCTTGTATGGTTACGGTGGTTTTGATATCAGCATGACGCCTGGATTTTCCAGCACGACAGCGGCCTGGCTCGAGTCGGGTGGTATCTACGCTGTGCCGAACATCAGAGGCGGAGGCGAATATGGCAAAGACTGGCATCGGCAGGGAACTCAGCTTTATAAACAAAACGTCTTTGATGATTTTATCGCTGCAGCAGAACACCTCATTGAATTGGGGTTGACCGATTCGGACCGACTGGCCATCAGTGGCAGGAGTAATGGAGGCCTTTTAGTCGGTTCGGTCATGACCCAGCGACCAGAGCTGGCGGCGGTGGCGCTCCCGGCTGTTGGCGTGTTGGATATGCTGCGATACCACACGTTTACTGCTGGAGCTGGTTGGGCGTATGACTATGGCACAGCGGAGCAATCTAAGGAGATGTTTGAGTATCTTATGAGCTATTCGCCCGTTCACAATGTGCGACAGGGGGTGAATTATCCTGCAACATTGATTACTACCGCTGATCATGATGATCGAGTGGTCCCCGCTCACTCTTTTAAATTTGCTGCGCAACTGCAAAAAAAACATCAAGGTCAGAAACCTGTTCTGATCAGAATAGATAAAGACGCGGGACATGGGGCTGGGATGCCCACGGACATGATCATAGACTATTATGCTGATGTATTCGCCTTTACGATTGAAAATATGGCGAATTGATTCAGATTTAATTTGTTAGGTTGAGGAGGGATCGATGAAGTTAGGACTAATGCTGGGTTACTCGGGTGCGGATCTGCGTATCCCGATAGAGGATGTTCAGTTAGCAGAACGGCTGGGTTATGACAGTGTATGGACGGCAGAGGCCTATGGCTCGGATGCGATTACTCCTCTGGCATATATTGCTGCCCATACCGAACGTATTCGTTTGGGCACTGCGGTTCTACAGCTGGCTGGTAGGACTCCGGCCAATGCGGCGATGGCGATGGCAACACTGGATAAGATTGCGGGTGGTAATCGAGCGATCTGCGGCTTGGGAGTCTCGGGTCCGCAGATTGTGGAGGGCTGGTACGGCCAACCCTGGGGCAAGCCGTATTACCGGATTAAGGACTATGTCGCGATTATGAAAAAAATATGGGCTCGAGAGGAGCCCGTGACTCATGAAGGTCGCGAAATCTCTTTGCCCTTTCGAGGAGAAGGAGCGTTGGGTATCGGTAAACCACTCAAATCTATTTTGCACATGAATCCCAACATTCCCGTGTTTCTGGGAACAGGAATGGAGTCGACAGTCCGGATGACGGCAGAGATCGCAGAAGGCTGGTTGCCGCTGGGGTTTGTCCCAGAAACCGCACACCTTTACGAGGACTGGATCAATGAAGGATTGGCAAAGGCTGACAAAGATTCTAGTCAATTTGAGCGGCAGGTTATGACTAGTGTCAAAGTGACCGATGATGTGCAGGGCGCTCTTAATGCTTTAAAACCGGGTATTGCGCTTTATGTAGGAGGTATGGGGCATAAAAACATCAACTTTCATAAAGAGATGATGGTACGAAGAGGTTTCGGGGAAGAGGCCGAGAAAATCCAAGAGCTCTATTTGGCAAAGCGTAAAGACGAAGCTGTGAGTGCGGTCCCAAATGATTTTGTTGATTCTGGCGCGCTTGTCGGTCCGAAAGAGCGGATTAAAGAACGTTTCAAGGCATGGGAGACTAGCGGCGTGACCGGATTGACGATCAGTGGCAATACTGAGGCGATCAAAACGATGGCCGAAGTTGCGAGGCTAAATTTTGAGGCTGCCCCCAAAGAATAAACCGTGGCACTGTTCTCAGTGCGTAATACCTTTGAGTCGCGGATCCAGAACATCTCTTAAGGCATCACCGACAAAATTGAACGAAAGGACAAGCAAGAATATAGCCAGGCCGGGAATGATAGATAACATTGGTTGCTGTTCTAACATAGGAAACGCATCGTAAAGCATATTTCCCCATGTCGGCGTTGGAGGTCTGACTCCGACACCGATAAAGCCGAGGGTGGCTTCGACCAGGACTGCATATCCCATACTGAGCGTGCTCTGAACAATTACCGGCGCCAGGCTGTTGGGGAGAATGTGCCTGAAGATAATCCTCACGTGACTCATACCCCCAGCTTCGGCTGCCGCTACGAAGTCCATTTCCCGAATTGACAAGCCTTGGCTTCGGATAACTCTCGCCATCCAGGGCACATTGGCGACACCGATGGCGATAATGATTGTGGTTAGAGAACCTCCAAGAGCGGCGGCTAGAGCAACGGCAATTAGAAGGCTTGGGAAGACCACTAAAGAGTCCATGACTCTCATGATGATGTCGTCTGTCCATCCGCCAAAATACACAGCAATCAAGCCTAACGGCACTCCGACGAAAACGCCCAGACCGATGGACCCGACACTCACCAGGAGAGCGATTCTTGCTCCGTGTATCAGACGTGACAGGGTGTCTCTGCCTAACTGATCTGTGCCCAGGAGATGTTCAGCAGAAAAACCGCTGAGAAGGTAGTCAAAATCCATGGTTTCGGGTTCCACGGGCGCTATCACGGACGCGAGGAAGGCTGACAAAAGGGTGATGGAAATGAAAACCAGTCCAAATGCTGCTTGAGGTATCCGTACGACTTTCAAGAGCGTTTCGATCCAGGGGGGCGTTCGCTCAGTCATCGTAACGAATCCTAGGATCCAGCCATGCATAGACAAAATCGGTAATGAGGTTTGCGAGTAGTACAGCCATCGCCATTATTAGAATGGAGCCTTGAACAGCCTGAAAATCTCTGGCGAATATTGCTTGGATCATGAACTGACCCATGCCGGGTATACCAAATAAAGTTTCAATCACAATAGAACCGGCAAATATACGGCCTGTCTGTAACCCAAACACCGTTACCACAGGTAGCAGGGCATTTCTTAGGGCATGTACCCAAACCACTTTACCTCGAAGCATACCCTTTGCGTGCGCCGTCCTGACGTAGTCTTGGGCCAGTACTTCTAACATGGCTGAGCGGCACTGCCTCATAATGAGTGCCCAGCTGGTAATACCCAAAGCAAAGGCCGGAAGGATCATGTGTCTTAGCCCTTCTTTGGGGTTTTCAAAAATGTCTACGTATCCTTGGGTGGGTAACCACCCTAAAACGACCCCGAAATACAATATGCACATGATGCCTAGCCAGAAATTTGGGATTGCTACGCCACCGATCGAAAAAATAGGCGCGAAAAAATCGATGGGCTTACCACGATAAACTGCCGATGCGATGCCAAGCGGCACGCCTATAAATATTGCACATATCCAGGCGACGATGCCAAATTGAAGGGTGACCGCGGCCCTGGATTTCAATTCTTCAGAGATAGGTCTTTGATTTTGAGTAGACCTACCAAGGTCACCTTGGATCGCTTTGCCCAACCAGATCCCATATTGCACTATCACCGGTTTGTCGAGGTTGTGTTTTTTCCTGATGTACTCTAACTGTTCCTCGTCTAACGACTCACCAGGACCAATTAACGCTCGAGCAGGATCCCCAGGGATGGCGAGCATCAATGCATAGACGAGAAAAGTAACGATCAGCATTACCGGGATCATCTGAAGAATACGCTTTAAGAAATATATCCACATGGAATTACTATCTCTTTAGCCAGACATAACGAAAGTTCATTTTGCCGTCCCAGCCCATAACACGATTAATGTTTTTTACTTTATTTGGTCCGGCCAGATGGTTGACGCCGTAAAGTAGGGGAACGAACCAGGCTTCTTCCAAGATAATCTTATTGAGTTTTAGGTAGGTCTTGCGGCGTTCTTCTGTGTCATACAAAGCGGCTCCCTCCTCAACTAAAGCATCGATGTCCGGTCGATCGAGATTTGCGGCGTTATAATAACCATCACTCTTGTAAGCGAGAGATCCGAGCCAGTCAGGTTCTGCATAGCGGCTCCAGGTAGTCAAATACATGGGGTACATTTCATTATGAAAAAACATTTCTGTTGCTGGGGTGGAGTGAAGCACCTCGATGTCCATACCAACCTGAATCTTTTTTAGCATTTCCCTTATGACGGCAGCAGTCTGAATGTTATAGGGAGAGTTGTTTGTGAGCATCGTGAATTCAAACCCGTCTTGTTTGCCGCCTTTGCGCAGATAATCCTTTGCTTTGTCTAAGTTGAATGATGGATAGGCGGGCTCTGGTTTATAAGCCCATGTTCCTTGCATCCACATTCCTGAATCCGCTACGCGGTTCCGATCAAAGTAGATGGCTTTATTGATTTTGGAAGCATCGATCGCGTGGGCGATGGCGAGTCTGAGATTGACGTTATCGAGTGGTTTCTTATTTAGATTGAATACCATTGTCATTGCAACGGAGCCGCCTTCCATAAGCTCTATATTAAAGCGGGAGTCCCGCTTAAAGCTGGCAACGTCTTTTGCAGGCAAATAGGCGAGGTCGATTTCACCAGTTCTAAGCGCAGAAGTCAGGACAGTAGGCTCTCGGATAACGCGAAGCGTGATTTCATCTAAATAGGGCAGTCGGTTGCCGAACTCATCTTGTGCCCAGTAATTTGGATTTCTAACGAGGTGTATCATGGTCCCTAGGATTACCTTGTTTACCATAAATGGACCTGTGCCTGAGGGCTGCCAACCGTAATTGTCGCCCAGTCGATTGACTTGGTCGGGTGAATTCAAAACACCGCCTCTCTCACCGAGCATGTTTAATCCCGCTCCCCAAGCTCTTTTGAGGTTAAATCTGATGGTATGTTCATCAATCACATCGACCGAATTGATAACCGATAGAGAGGCTCTAGGGGTCGCCATCGTTTTTGGGTTAAGAATCCGATCAATATTGAATTTGACCGCTTGAGCATCGACTCTTGAGCCATCGTGAAAAAGAATCCCTTCGCGAAGCGTAAAGGTTATCGCATGAGGGTCTTTGCTGATTTCCCAGGATTTGGCCAGAGAGGTCTCTTTTCTTGGGGACAGGTCATTGTTTAGATCAACAATCTGATCGTAAATCTGGTGCCAGTAGTAAGCATCCTGTCCTCCACGCCCCAGAACCGCATCTAACGAAGTCGGTTCACTGGCTAACCCCACACGCAGGTGCCCACCATATTGGATACCTTGTGGTGTAGTGATAATAGGTGCTTGTACTTTGTTTTCTTTAGGCTCGGAGCATCCTCCTTGCCAACCCAAAGCGAATACTAATGAACAATTTATTAGCTTGAATAATTTCTTCATAGATTGTGACACGCCACCATATGACCTTTTGTTTGTTCTTTTAGCGTGGGGGAGATCTCGTGACATCTTTCGGTCGCTTTTGGACATCGCTGATGAAAGTGGCATCCAGCAGGCCTGTCTATCGGGCTTGGAACGTCTCCCTCTAGAATGGGTTTTGTTCGTTTTTTGTTTGGGTAGGCTACCGGTACGGCCTCTAACAAACTTTGCGTGTACGGGTGCAGAGGGTTAGAAAATAATGTTTCCTTGTCGGTGGCTTCTACGATTCGCCCTAGGTACATGACCGCTACTCTGTGGCTGATGTGTCGTATTACGGCGAGATCGTGCGAGACAAAAATGAGCGCTATTCCTAGATTTTTTTGTAGCTCGAGCAAGAGATTGATGATCTGAGCTTGTATGGAAACATCCAGAGCCGATACGGGCTCATCGCATATGATGATCTCAGGGTTTAATGATAATGCGCGCGCTATACCGAGTCTTTGTCTTTGGCCTCCTGAAAATTCATGGGGATAATTGTCCATTTGGTCTTTAAGCAGACCAACTTGGATAAAGAGTTGAGCGACAGCATCGTCTAGTTCGATTTCCGATAAGTTTTTGTGGACACTTAGTAGCTCCCCAACAATGTCTTTGGCTTTCATCCGAGGGTCTAGAGAAGAGAAAGGATCTTGAAAGATGATTTGAATTTTTTTCCTGATGTCCTTGAGCTCTTCAGAAGAGACAGTCGCTAGATCCACTCCATTAATTTTGACGGACCCGCCCGTCGGTTTGTGTAATCGCACGATCGTTCTGGCGACCGTTGATTTACCGCAACCGCTTTCTCCGACTAGCCCTAGCGTTTCTCCTTGGTTCAGTTCCAAAGTTACGCCATCCACAGCATATACTTTGCCTGAGACACGGTTGAATAAACCGCTTTTAATGGGGAAGTGTTTTTCAAGATTAGTAATCTCTAGTAAGGGCGATCGCCTACTCATGTGTCCTCTCTAAACTCCAGCATGCGACAAGATGATGTTTACCTCTTTGTTCCAGGATAGGCGAAGACTGGCGGCATTGGTCTGTGGAGAAGTCACAGCGTGGGGCAAATGAACAGCCTTGTGGCTTACTTCCTAGAGGTGGGACGGTGCCTTTGATTTCTTGAAGTGTGGTTTGAGATTGGCCAAGGTTGTCGAGGTGATCGCCAAAAGACGGTACGGACTTAAGTAGACCCTTGGTGTAGGGGTGGAGTGGCGCTTCAAATAACTCTAAAACCGATGCTTCTTCTATCTTTTTACCAGCGTACATGACGATTACTCGGTCAGCATTTTCTGCAATTACCCCGAGGTCATGTGTGATTAACAAAATCGCAGTGTTTAGTCTGTCTCTCAATTGCTGGATGAGTTCCAGGACTTGCGCCTGAATCGTCACGTCTAGGGCGGTAGTGGGTTCGTCTGCAATAAGAATTTTGGGCTCGCAGCACAGCGCCATGGCGATCATCGCCCGTTGTCTCATGCCACCAGAAAGTTGATGTGGATATTGCGAAGCACGTTTTTCAGCTTCTGGAATTTTAACTAGATCGAGTAGTTCAACAGTTTTGTCTTTTGCTTTTGCCTTGGACAGCCCTAGATGTTTTGTTAAGACCTCGGCGATCTGATAGCCAATAGTCAGCACGGGGTTGAGTGATGTCATGGGTTCCTGGAAAATCATTGAAATGTCGCGGCCGCGAATTTCTCGCATTTCTTGATCATTTAGCGCTAACAGGTTTTTGTTCTCGAATAGAATTTCTCCACCGGTGATGTTGCCCGGTGGTCGAGGAATTAAGTTCAGGATCGATAGAGCGGTCATGCTTTTGCCGCATCCAGATTCGCCGACAATCCCGAGGGTTTCGCCTTTTAGCACTTTAAATGACAAATCATCCACTGCCTTGCCATTGCCGTTAGGTAAAACGAACTCGGTGGTTAGGTGTCGCACTTCCAGGACCGGGTCATTAAATACAGACAAGGTCTCCCCCAAAACCAATGCCACTTCTACCCTTGCTAGATTAAAGGGATGACTGAGAAAAGTGTAGTACTGAATGTTATGAAACCGGGTTTTTTGGGGTCGGGAATCGGATACATTAATGAATATTTGAGTGAGGCTACGCGCATAAAGTGGATTATTTTTATTG